>CAZAHX010000244.1:0-3570 GCA_964485005.1 uncultured Acidimicrobiaceae bacterium
GGTCCGGCTGTAAGAGAGGTCCCCGCCCATAGCCCGGGCCAGGCTTCGGCTCACCGCCAGGCCCAGGCCAACAGACGCCGGCTGAGTGGGGGTCTCATGGGCCCGCACATAGGGCTCGAAGATGCGCTCGGTCTCCCCGTTGACCCCGTCGCCGTTGTCGGCGACCACGAACTCGACTGCGTCCACGATGGGGGTGACATAGAGCCTCACGTCGTCGCCCCCGTAGCGAACCGCGTTGGTGAGCAGGTTGCGCACCACCTGACGAAAGCGGATCGGGTCGGCCCAGGCCGTGGTCGGCTCGACCTTGACCTGGATGCGGTCCGAGTTCTCGGTCGCCATCCCGTCGAGTATGCGACGAATCTCGTACTCGCAGTCGATCATCTCGGGAAGCAGTGTCACCGTCCCGATGTCGGCGCGGGCGATGACGAGGAGGTCCTCGACGATCGAAGCCACCTCCTTGCTCTCGCGGGCGACGTCGTTGATCAACTTCCCCGCCTCGTCTTCGGGCAGGTGCTCCCACTCCTGAGCAAGCACCTCGGCGAAGCCGACCACCGCGGTGAGCGGGGTCCTCAGCTCGTGGGACACCGACGCGACGAACTCGTCCTTGGAGCGGACGAGCTCTTCGAGACGACGCTGGTTGCGCACTCGCTCGGTGACGTTCTCGACCGTGATCACGGCCGCTGCCTCTCCCCCACTCTGCATCAGAGGCGAGAGGGAAGTTTTGAGGATCAGGGGCTCGCCGGAGCTGTCCACTGCCGCTGAGCGCAAGTCGAGCTCACGGCGCTCCCCGCTGGAGAGCACGGCAGCCAGAGACGCCTTGAACGCCGACCGATCGGCCTTCTGGAACAACAGCGACATGTCTGCCGGCACCTTGTTGTGGCCTCCCATGCGAGCGAGACGGGCGATCTCGTCGTTGGCCCTGAGGACGTAGTGGTCCCGGGCGAGCACGGCGACGCCGATCGGCGCCTCTTGGAAGGCTCCACGAAACGACTCCTGACTCGAAGCGAGCGCCGACCGGGATGACCGCAGCCCGTTTCCCACCAGACGGAAGAGGGCGAAGGCGAGCATGAGAGCCACGGAGCGGGCGAGGACCCCGACTATGAACTCGGTCTGGTCGATCACCTGACCCGCCGGGTGGAACAAGGGAGGCGGCCCGTCGAGGCTTCGAGCCCAGATGTGGAGGGGGATTTGGATCAGCTCGGCGATGAGAACGATCATCGCCGCCTTGGTGCGATCCGAGCCGGCCAGAACCAGACCGGCGATTGCAGCCAGGATGACCAGGATGAAGTCGGGTCCGGATGCCGGCCCATAGAGCCACCAGGCAGCGATGGCCAGCCCGGAGTCGAGGAAGATGGCGGACAGCACCCTCTGATCGGGTTCGAGCGTCCGAGGGACCCAGAGTGAGAGACCCAACATGACGAAGAGCGCGACGAGGCGGATCTCCGTCGTGAACATCCACCCCACGATCACCAGCGCGATGAAGACGCGGAGGATCCAGGCGCGGGCGCGCAAAACGCGATGACCCGTGCCGTCGAAGAAGTCTGACTCCGAGGTCACCCCGTTCTATCGGCAGCACCGGGCGGAATCTTCAAGCTGCTCAGAGGGTCCGCGGCCTCATTTTCCAAATGACTATGGCCGCAGCCATGGAGATCAGCGCCGCGGCGACCGCAAGAGGTCGGCGCCACGAGCGAGCGATGGCGAGATCGTCTTCCAACGAAGACATCACCCGCCATTCCAGGTCTAGAGGAGCGTCCTCCGGTGTGCCGGCAAGGGCTCTCATCTCACGCGCCGTCCTGGTCATGGCGGCGTGGCGGGCCTGACAGCGGAGACAGGATGCCACGTGGAGGGTGAGGGGTCGCGCCACACCCGATCCCTCGACGGCGGAGTGGGCGAGGAAGGGCGCGGCCGCCTCGCAGAGCACACTCATGAGGCTCGCTCCAGGTCACGGGCCAGTCTGGCCCTCGCCCGATGCAGCCGCACCTTGGCGGCAGTCTCCGAGATGCCCATCGTCCGGGAGATCTCCGCGTGACTCCAGCCGTAGACGTCCTTGAGTACCACCACTTGCCGCTGGGGCGCCGGAAGCCGGTCGAGGGCTCTCTTCAACCTTCCCCTCAGCTCCATCATCTCCCCGGCGAAGACCGGGTGCGTGGAGTCTTCGGGTGCTGCCAGGTCATGGAGGTCGTCGATGGACGCCATGGCATGCCGCTTCGCCCGCTTCTTGTGGGTCCATGCCGTGTTGACGGTGATTCGGTAAAGCCAGGTCGAGAGTCTGGAGTCGCCTCTGAACTTGGGCAGGGCGCGCCATGCCCGAATCAGGGCCTCCTGGGCCACGTCCGAGGCGAGATGCGGGTCGCCGACGAGTCTCCGGGCCAATGTGTACACCTCATCCTGGTGAGCCCTGACCAGGGCGGCGAAGGCGGCGCGGTCGCCGAGCCGGGCCCGGTCGATGAGCTCTAGTTCCGTTCTCCGTTCGACCTCACCGGGATCGGTTGGGTTACCCATGAGCCAGTTCGATGCGCGCGGTCAGGTACTCGGTGTCCTCGTCGCGGATAGTGACAGTGGCGGTGTGATCCTCTCTCGCCATCTCCAGGTCGGCAGGGCGCGCCGGCAGCATCGGACTTCGGAAGCGCGCCTTGGCGGAGAAGAGGGGACGGGGACGGTCGATGTCGCCAGCGACCGCAGCAAACGCCCACGCCGCCTGGAGCAACCCGTGGACCACCACACCGGGAAACCCGGCGGCCACGGCGGCGTCGTGGTCCCAGTGGATTGGGTTCCAGTCCCTGGTGGCGGCGGCGTAACGCACCAGATCGGCCCGGGATACCGCCACCTGGCCGGGCCTCGGGTCGCCGCGGAAGCTGTGCTGGGGCTCGGGACGCTCGAAGTCGGCGGAGGCGAGGATCGACTTCCCGGAGAGTATGAATGTCGACGAGCCGCGCAACACGGGCTCGCTCTCCTCGGCGGCCTCCACGTCGAAGATGACGAAGTGTGTCCCCCGGCGTTCCCGGACCCTGCTCACCGTTCCCGTCACCTCGAGGAGCGACCCGATCTTGATAGGGCTGTGCCAGGTGAAGGTCTGCTCGCCGTGGACCACGAATCGATCGCTGACCTGGTCGAGCAGCTCGGGCGCCACTTCGAAGAGTGCGGCGGCTGCGAAACCCGGCGGTGCGACTTGGCGCCACCGGTCTGGGTCGTCACCGGTGACCGCAACGAAGTCGGCGACCGAGTCCGGGTCGATCCGCATGGGCCGGGGCCCATAGGTCCGTCCTTGCAGGGAGGCTACGTCCATCCCGGTCACGGTAACCATCCCATGGTGCCCTACAGCACCAGCGACTCAGGTCAGCGGGTTTCCCGGTGAGCGGTGTGCTCGCGGCACCAGCGGCAATACTTCTTGAGCTCCAGCCGCTCCTGGGTGTTCGTCTTGTTCTTCGTCGTGACGTAGTTGCGCCGCTTGCACACGGTGCAGGCGAGCGTCAAGGGCGGCCGCTTGTCGGATGGCATGGCTCGGCGTCTCTCCGGCTACTTGGTGATCTTGGTTACTCGTCCGGCGCCGACGGTGCGGCCGCCTTCCCT
>CAZAHX010000245.1:0-3531 GCA_964485005.1 uncultured Acidimicrobiaceae bacterium
GGCCGGACTCGGGGAGATGGTGCCGGCCGCTCCGGGCTCCTTCCCGGGCGCGACCTTGATGGCGAATCTGGTCGGGTCGTTCCTGCTTGGTCTGTATCTGGCTCGACGGGAGCGGACGGTCACAGGCCCAGAGTCCCTTCGTTTCTGGGCGATCGGAGTCCTGGGTTCGTTCACCACTTTCTCCGCGTTCAGTCTCGAAGTCATCCAACTCCTGGAGTTGGGGCGAATGTTGCTCGCCGGCGGCTACACGGCGGCATCGGTGGTCGGCGGACTGATCCTCGCCTTGCTGGGCCAGCGAATCGGGAGCATGAGATGACTCTCCTGGTGGGAGTCTTCGCAGGCGCCCTCGGAGCCGTCAGTCGCTATGTGGTCTCCGGACTCGTCCAGCGGTGGACGCGTTCGCTCTTCCCGGTGGGCACGATGAGTGTCAACCTCGTCGGTGCCTTCCTCGTCGGGCTCCTGGCGGGCTCGGTCGAGTCCGGTTCGATGACGGCTGTCGCCGCCGCCGGGTACCTCGGCGGCTTCACCACTTTCTCCACCTGGATGATCGAGACGATTCGGCTCGGCATCCCACCCCTTCGCCGGAGGGCGGTCCTCAATCTGGTTCTGGCACTCATTGCGGGTGTCTTGCTTGCTGCCGCCGGCTATAGCCTGGCCAACTGAGAGAGCCATGGAACGACACACCGACGCCCGGTTGCTGCGGATCTTCATCGGCGAGTCCGATACCCATGAGGGCCGTCCCCTCTATCAGGCCATCGTCGAGACCCTGCGCCGGGAGGGCCTCGCCGGAGCCACCGTGCTGCGGGGGATAGAAGGTTTCGGCAAGTCGAGCACGCTTCACGCTGCCCACATCCTCCGCCTCTCCGAAGACCTCCCCATCGTCATCGAGTGTGTCGACATCAACGACAAGATCGAGGCGGTGCTCCCCTCGCTGGACGACATGATCGGTGACGGGCTCGTCACAATCGAAAGAGTCGACGTCAGGGTCTACCGGGCAACGGAAAGCTGACTCTCCTGATTCCTCCAGGCGATGCCACGTCGAGCCTGTTTCCCAGACACACACCCGGGGGTACATGTCCATCGTGTACGAGCCAAGCCATCAACCCCGACGAGGCCCTCTTTCAGCTTGCAGTCCTGCGCGGCTTGCCCGCCCACGACTGGGACTTCGGCGGGATGCCCCCCGTTGCCGGGGGTCTCTCTCCAGAAGAGGTGGAGGCGATTATCGCTTTCGTCCGGGAGAGACAACGCGTCGAGGGCTTCGAGGCGTATCCCCCTTGAGCCCTCGACGCTCTGCCTAGTGCATGGGCAGCCAGTTCCGCAGAAAAGCGACCATCTCCCTGACCATCTCCTCTCCGGCGAGAAGGGCCAGATCGTTGTGGCCCGCGTTCTCGATCACCGCCAGCCTCTTGGGCTCGTTTGCTGCGTCGTAGAGACGCTTGCTCTGCTCTGACGGGATGATGCGGTCTGCCGATCCCGCGATGACGAGGAGGGGGGCTTCGATGCCTCCGATCATGTCGATGCTCTCGTATCGGTCTCGCAGGAGCAGCGACACCGGGATCACCGGGTAGTGGACCGAGGCGATGTCGGCCAGCGACGTGAATGGGGACCGCAAGATGAGGGCCGCCGGGGGCTGGGCCGTGGCCAGCCGCACGGCCACCCCCGCTCCCAGGGACTCGCCGAAGTAGACGATCCGCCGGGAGTCGACGTCGGCTCGGGATCTCAGATAGGCAAGCGCTCCCTCCGCATCGGCGGCCAGGCCCTCCTCGGTGGGGGCACCCGGATTCCCCCCGTAACCCCGGTAGTCGACCAGCAGGACCGAGTAGCCGCCCTCGGCGAGGGCCTCGCCGAGAGGCAGCCGATGGGCGCGATTTCCGGCATTGCCATTGAACACGAGCACAGCGCCCAAAGGGTTTTCGACGTCGGCTGGGAGGAACCAGGCGGTCAATCTCAGGCCGTCCTCGGTGATGAAGCTCACCTCCTCGACAGAAGAGGACAAGGCGGCCAACGGCGGCACGTTCTGGGTCGGAAAGTAGATCATGCGCCGCTGCGCCACCCAAAGGAGCGCGAGGAGAGCGATGACCACCAGTACCGCAATCGTGATTCCGCGCGACACGCCCCCATTCTCGACACCCGGAGCCGGGGCTGTCACTGTCGGGGATCGGGAACCGGGCCATTCGGGGATACGTCCAAGTTCGAGCGACGAATGCGACTACCCAAGGAGAACGAATTGAGAGTGCTGTCTGCCGCCATTTTGCTGGCGCTGATGCTCACCGCTTGTGGCCAAAATGGGCCGGTGCCCGGCGACGGGACCCAATCCGGGGTGGGGCCCGGAATCAGCGTCGCCGAGGCCATCGCGGGCGACTTCGAAGTGCCTGTGCTGGTGAATGGCTATCTGTTCGTAGACGCCAAGGGGGAGGTGACTCTCGCCGAGATGGTCTTGGAGTCCTATCCACCACAGCCCGGAGGGGCCACCCTCGAGGTGGAGGGTATCGATCTATCTCAGGTGGAACTGCAGAGCGATCAGGGCGTGAGCTGGACCGATGACACCATCCAGGTGCTGGGGACCGTCGCGGACGGGAAGCTCGTGGTCGATGCCCAGACCTCGGGCTGAGCCTGGGCCGTCGGCCGGTGACCTGGTGATGGCTGCTGCGTGGTCAATAGGCTGTAGATCAGGCGGTGAAGACCGCTGGAGAGAAGAGCCGAGGCAGCGGAGAGGCTGAACGAGCATGACATTCGGATCGAGACCAGCGCTGGTGGGGGCGGTGTTCCCCAACCGGGCGACGGCCAAGGAGGCCGCCGCCGACCTGCGCAGCTCGGGATTCACCGATGAGCAGCTCGCCACCGCCGAGTGGCTAGACAATCAGTATGCGATCGCCTCACACGCCGGGCGGAACATCGGGCAGAGCCTATTCTGGGGAGGAGTGATCGGCGCCTTATTGGGCGGAGTCGCCGGGGCCGTGCTCGCGTCGTTGCTCTGGCAAACTGTGGACACGGTGGTCGCCCTTCTCGTCGGAGGGGTGGCCGGCGCGGTGACCATTGGGTTCTTGGGGGCCTATTTCGGGCTCAACCGTTACCGGCCCCAGCTCTGGGATCAGCGTGACTGGTCACACCTCGAGATCGAGGAGGGTGAGGTGTTGATCGTCCTGGCAGCCGAGGAGAGACCGGAAGTGGTGGGTGAGATCCTGGAGCGCCACGGGGGACGTCGGGTCGAGCCAGTGCACCCGGATCAAGAGAAATAACGCCGCCCCGCGTCTCCGAGGCGGTTGAGCGTCAGTTCGATTCGGCAGTGATCGGTACGGTGGCGGGCACTCGTCAAGCCGGACTTCTGTAATGATAAAAAGAAGCTTGTCTCCTTACATGCCATCGTGTAGCAAGCTCACCAGCTCACGATCAACTTTCCGTCGGCATCGTCGATTCGGGTTCCCAGTGAGGCACCCTCTCGATTGAGTGCAGCGGCGAGCCAGGACACCTCCCCGGGCGGAGCGTGCTCCAGCCGAAAACGACGCATACGCATCGGGATCAGCTCCAGTC
>CAZAHX010000246.1:0-3526 GCA_964485005.1 uncultured Acidimicrobiaceae bacterium
CTCTATCTCGACGAAGTCTCCGAGCACGAGCTGCTCACCGCCGAGGACGAAGTCCATCTCGCCCGGGCCATGGAGCGGGGCAAGAAAGCCCAGTCAGTGCTGGATTCGGGGGACCACAGCAGGGCGGAGCGGGCCAAGCTGATGCGGGCCGTCGCCGAGGGCGACGAGGCGAAGATGACCTTCATCCGGTCGAACCTCCGTCTCGTCATCTCCATCGCCAAGCGCTACACCGGCCGTGGCCTCGACCTCCTGGACCTCATCCAAGAGGGGAATCTGGGACTGATCCGGGCTGTGGAAAAATTCGACTGGCGCAAGGGCTTCAAGTTCTCCACCTATGCAACCTGGTGGATCAGACAGGCGATCACCCGGGGTTTGGGCAACAACGGCCGCACCATCCGGCTTCCGGTGCACATGGTCGATGTGGTGCGAACCGTTCAGGACACCCGACAGAGCCTCCACGACCAGTTCCACCGCGCCCCCACGCTCGAGGAGATCTCCGAGGCCTCCGGTCTCGACACCGAGAGGGTGCTGGCCGCCCTGGAGGCTCCCGCCGAGACCATCTCGCTCGACCGGCCCGTGGGCGAGGACGGCGACGTGTCGCTTCAGGATTTCGTCGAGGACGAGCGAGCCGCCGATCCCGTGGAGGGGGCGGCGTCGGCCTGGCGACGAGAACGGCTGATCATGGCGCTGGCCCATCTCGACCACGAGGAGCAGCAGGTGCTCTGGCTTCGGTTCGGTTTGGACGGGGACGAGCCCTGGACCCTTTCCGACGTGGGCAAGGTGATCAACTCCACCCGGGAGCGTGTCCGTCAGATAGAAGCCCGCGGCCTCGCCAAGCTCCGCCACCCCTCCTGCGAGGTCGACCTCTCCGGCCTGGTCTGAAACCGGATTCCTAATGCTGTGAGCGACAACTATGTCGCTAGCGACACATCGGAAACGCTCAGAGGCTGCGCAGGGTGCGTTCCAGGATCTCGAAGCCCTCGTCGGCCTCGTCCTCGGTGATGGAGAGGGCGGGAGCGATGCGGAGCGAGCTGCCGTAGAGCCCGCCCTTGCCGATGAGAAGCCCCTCCTCTCGAGCCGTCTCCAAGGCCTCTGCTGCTTTCTCCGGCGCCGGGACGCCGTCGCCGTCTACCAATTCGATGCCGATCATGAGACCCCTCCCCCGCACCTCGCCGACCACCTCGAGCTCGTCGACCAAAGGGATCAGATTCTGCATGAGACGGTTGCCCACCTTGAGGGCATTGGTCTGCAGATCGTGTTCCAGCAGATAGTCCAGGTGGGCCAGCGCCCCTGCTGTCACCAGCGGGTTGCCGCCAAAGGTGGAGATGCTCAACGCGGGGTAGCACTCCATGATCTCCGCTCGGCCCACCACTCCCCCGATGGCGAGACCATTTCCCAACCCTTTGGCAAAGGTGAGCAGGTCGGGGACGATCCCGTGGGCCTGATACCCCCAGAAGTGATCACCGGTCCTCCCCCACCCGGTCTGCACTTCGTCGGAGATGAAGAGGATCCCCTCCCGGTCGAGGACCTCCTTCATCGCTCCGTAGAACCCGTCGGGCGGGGTGACGAACCCACCCACCCCTTGGATCGGCTCGGCGATCATGGCGGCGACGTCGCCTGCGGTGGCCACGGCGAGCAAATCCTCGAGGTCGGCGACACAGGCCGCGGTGAACTCGTCGTCGGGGAGATGCCCGAAGGGGCTACGCATCTTGTACCCGGCGTGGACATAGGTCACCTGGAACGGGGAGAAGCTGGTCCCCGACCACGCCTTCTGTCCGGTGACGGCCACCACCGAGTGGGACCGGCCGTGATAGCTGCCCCTGAAGGCGAGGATCTGGTTGGAGTGCCGGTAGACCGTGGCCAGCATCAGGGCCGCGTCGTTGGCCTCGGTCCCCGAATTGGTGAAGAACACCTTGGCGTCGGGGATCCCGGAGAGTTCGGCGACCTTCTCGGCGAGCTCGATCTGTGACTCGATCAGGTACAGCGTCGAGGTGTGGAGCATCTTGTCGGCTTGAGCCTTGACCGCCTCCACGACCTCGGGCAGCCGGTAGCCCGACATGGTGACCAGGATCCCCCCGAAGAAGTCGAGATAGCGGTTGCCCTCGGCATCGACGACGTGGCGACCCTCGCCGTCGACGATGGCGATCGGCTCCTTGTAGTACAACGGCGCCCAGGCAGGGATGACCGCTTTGTGTCTCTGGTGAAGTTCGGCGTGTTTGCCCATCGGCTCCTCGCGTTCAGTGCCGCAAATATCGCAGAAACAGGGACGCCTCGCCGATGAGTGCCCGGTCGAGACGCATCTCCATAGGTGGCTCGGCGTTGTCGCCATGGGCGATTCGCGCCGATTTCCCCGAGATCACCTTCGGGGAGATGGTGAGGTCGATCTCGTCGACCAGACCGCCGGCGAAGAACTGCCCGTTGAGGCTGGGCCCACCCTCGCAGAGGATGACGTCGGCATCGCCGAGGTGGTCGATGATCCCGGCCGGGCTCAGATCCTCGAGTTGGGTCACCTCGGCGACTTCCTCCAACACCTCCACCCGGCCGGGGTCGGCGTCGACCCCGGTGACCACCATGGTCTGCCGGCCGGGATCAGAGAACACACGCGCCCCGGGGTCGAGGTCGGCGCTTCGGGTGGCGATCACCAGACGGGGAAGATCGGCGAGACCGGCCTCACGCCGGTGGGCGATCTGCTCCTCGTCGAGTCGGGGAGGGCCGTAGTCCTCGGCACGCACCGTCTCCGCCCCGACGAGGATCACATCGGAGACCGAACGCAACGCATGGAACAGCATCTTGTCGTCGGGATCGTTGAGCGGGGACGCCGAGCCCTCCACCGCGGTGCCCCCGTCAACGGAAGCCACCATGTTGAACATGATCCAGGGCCGCGCCTCGCTGTCCCTGCCCTCGGCGAAGAGCATGGCGAGGAGATCGACCGGTTCTCCGGTGTCGAGGTGGCGAAGCACCTCCCCCAAGCTAGCGACGCCGCGGCCCCCGGTTCAGGCCTCGACCAGACCTACCAGGTTGCCGGCCGGGTCGGAGAACAGGGCGTAGGTGACCATGTCCGGGATTTCGGTCCGGGGAAGCACCGTCTTGCCCCCGGCCTCCTCGATCTGCTCCAGCTTCCCGTCTATGTCGTCCACCTCCACGTAGACGGTTACATAGTTCGGCATCTCCTCGCTCCCCTGACCGACCGCCCCGCCGAGCTGGCCCTCTCCGGTCTCGGTCAGGAAGTAGCCGCCGAACCCCTCAACCGCGGTCAGCTTCCAGTCGAAGAGGCTCGAGTAGAACTCCCTCTGCGCGTCGCCGTCGGGGCCCATCAACTCGAAATGCACTATCGGGTTTCCCATGGTCTTCTCCTTGCCTCTGCTGCTGCGGGGATGTCTACACGACCGCGGATCCGTCGTTCCGCGCGACGTCAGCGACACAGTTGTCGCTCACAGCAATTAGGAACGCAGTCAGACCCCGAGACGCTCCCTGACTACGGCGAGGTCTCCCTGCCAAGCATTGCTGATCAGGATTGGCTTGTAGC
>CAZAHX010000247.1:0-3511 GCA_964485005.1 uncultured Acidimicrobiaceae bacterium
TCGCTGCTCGACCAGATCGAGGCCTCCACCGGCTACACCGTGCCCGAGCCGGGGCGGCTCTCCGATGTGATCGTCTCCGGAGGCGACGAGTGATCCCCACCCCCGAGATCTCGTGGCTCGCCATCCTCCCCGAGCTGCTGCTGGCGTTGGGTGCGGCCGCTGTCCTGCTCGTGGACGTGCAGTGGAAGCCCGAAGCCATCACCCTCGGGGGCCTCTCGGGTCTCGCCATCCTCCTGGCGGGAGGGGCCACCGTGGTCCAGTGGGCACACGCTCAGGACGCGCTTGGTCTCGGGGACCCAGCCGACCTCATCGAGTTCTCGGGGATGGTCACGGTGGACGGGTTCGCCGTGTTCGGCCGGTTCGCACTTCTCGCCGTGACCGCCATCGGGATCCTCGCAGGCTGGCGGTACCTCGATGGCCTGGGCCGACGGTCGGCCGAGGCGTTGGCGCTGGTGCTCCTCTCCACCACCGGGTTCTCGATCATGGTCGCCTCCAACAACCTGATCATGCTGTTCCTCGGTCTCGAGGTCGGCTCCTTGGCGCTCTATGTGCTGGCCGGGCTGACCGTGGAGAGGGGGCGCGCCGACGAGGCGGCGATCAAGTACTTCCTGCTGGGCTCGTTCGCCTCCGCCATCTTCGTGTACGGGGCGGCCCTGCTCTACGCCGGGACCGGTGAGCTCGAGATCCTCGCCATCCGCGGCTTCTTCGCCGGGAACATCCTGGCCAGCCCGGCCGTGGTCCTCATCGGGCTCGCCCTGGTGCTGGTGGGCCTGGCCTTCAAGGTCTCGGCAGCGCCCTTCCACAGCTGGGCCCCCGACGTGTACCAGGGGGCGCCCGCGGGGCTGGTCGGCTACATGGCTGCCATGGCCAAGATCGCCGGGTTTGCCGCCATCGCCCGTTTCCTCCTGCGTGGTGTCCCCGAGCTCGATTGGAGCTGGTTGCCGGTGGCCGCCGGTATCTCCGCTTTGTCCATGGTCATCGGGCCGGTCCTCGCCCTCGTCCAGGACGATGTGCGCCGCATGCTCGCCTACTCCGGTGTGGCCCACGCCGGGTTCATCATGACCGGTGTCGTGGGTGGCGGCACCCCCGGGGTCCTCTTCTACGTGGCGGTCTACGCGGTGCAGCTGGTGGGGGCGTTTGCCGTCGTCGCCGTAGTTAGCGGCCCGTCGAACTCGGCGTCCCCGCTCGCCGACTACAAGGGGTTGTCCAACCGGAGCCCGGGAATGGCAGCTGCCTTCACGGTCCTGCTCCTGGGGATGGCCGGGCTCCCGCTCACCTCCGGATTCATCGCCAAGTTCAGGGTCTTCTCCGATGCCTGGTCAGCGGGTTTCGGCTGGTTGGTGATCCTGGCCGTGGTGACCTCCGTAGTCGCCTTCGCCTTCTACCTCCGCATCATCGTCACCATGTACATGGACCAAGCAGAGGGGGCGGTCTCCGTGGGTGTCCCGGCCCGCTGGGTGCTCGCCGTCTCGGCGGCGGTCACCATCCTTTGGGGCGTCTTCCCCGCCATGCTGCTCGACCTGGCACGAGATGCCTTCCCCCTCTAGGGCAGGTGCAGTCTCGCTGATCACTGTCTGGCTCCTCGCCTTGGCTGGGACTCCTGCCTTGGCCGCGGAGACGACCAGCTCGGAGATCGTGATCATCCGCCCCGGAAACGAGATCCAGGATGACCTCTATGCGGGCGCCCTCAGGGTGATCGTCGAAGGAGAGATCCACGGCGACCTGGTCGTCTTCGCTGCCGAGGAGTTGGTCATCGAAGGGACGGTGACCGGGTCGGTGACGGCCGTCGCTCCAACGGTCCGGGTCGACGGGACCATAGACGGGTCGCTTCGCGTTGTCGGCGGTGACGTCCGGGTCGGTGGGGAGGTGGGTGGCGACCTGGTCGTCGCCGGATTCGAAGTCGATCTGGGTGCCGGATCCCGGATAGGCGGTGATGTCCTCGCTTGGGTGGCGGACCTCGACGCCGAGGGCGAGATAGGAGGTGACATCGGCGGGTCACAGCGCGCCCTGCGTCTCTCAGGCTCGGTCGGCGGCGAAGTCGACGTCTCGGTGGGCACATTCGTCGTCTCGGGTCCTCTGTCGGTGAGGGGCGATCTCGCCTTCCGCTCGGACAGTGAGGCCGAGGGTCTGAGTCAGGCCGAGGTGGGAGGCTCGGTGGTACATCGAGTTCCCCTGCCCCCCAACATCAGGGTGCGCTCGTTCGGCTTGTTCAGCCGGCTGATGGTGATTCTGTTCTTGGGAGTGAGCGCGCTCATCGCCGCCTATCTGTGGCCCGAACGGACCAGAGCCGCCATCGACGAGGTAGGAGGGTCGCCCTGGCGCAGCTGGCTATTAGGCGCGCCAATCCTCTTCTCGCCACTGCTGGTGGCGGCGGCCGCGGCCGCCATCGTGGTCCTGGCACCGGCGACTGCTGCCCTGCCGCTTCTCCTGGTCCTGGTTCCGGTGCTCCTCGCCTTGCTCGGGCTGGCTCTGGCGGTCTCGGTGGCTGCGGGGGTGCCCGCGGTGGGGAGGCTGGGTGCCGTCCTGTGGCGTGGCAGCGATCTCTACGGGTCGGTGTTGACGGGCACCGTGGTGGCCGGTCTGGTCTGGCTCATCCCACTGATCGGATGGCTGGTGCCCTTGGTGTTGCTCCCCCTGGGACTGGGAGGCTGGCTGCGCTCGCTGACCCGGTCCCCATCGGTATCCGATGCTCCCGCATAGGCTCAGACTGGCATGACGACGGTCACCGACACCTTCGACCGGTCCCTCAGGGACCTGCGCATCTCCGTCACCGATCGGTGCAACTTCCGCTGCACCTACTGCATGCCCAAGGAAGTCTTCGGCCCCGGCTACCGGTTCCTCCCCCGTGACGACCTGCTCAGCTTCGAGGAGATCGTCTCGGTGGTGAGGGCCTTCGTCGCCCGTGGGGTGCGCAAGGTCCGCCTCACCGGCGGCGAGCCGCTGCTCAGGAAGGGGATCGAAACCCTGGTGGGGATGATCGCCACCGTGGAAGGGGTCGACGATCTGACTCTGACCACCAATGGCTCGCTTTTGGCGCGCAAGCTCCCCGGTCTGGCCGAGGCGGGCCTGCATCGGGTCACGGTGAGCCTGGACGCCCTCGACGACCCCACATTCCAGAGCATGAACGACGTGGGCTTTCCGGTGGCCACCGTCCTCGAGGCCATAGAGGCGGCGGCGGAAGCCGGTCTCGGCCCGGTGAAGGTCAACTGTGTGGTGAAGCGGGGGGTCAACGAGCACGCCGTGACCGAGCTGGCCGGCCACTTCCGGGGGGCCGGCCACATCGTGCGGTTCATCGAGTACATGGACGTGGGAAGCACCAACGGCTGGAGGCTCGACCAGGTGGTCCCGGCGGACGAGATCCTGGCAGCCATCGACGCCATGTACCCCCTGGAGCCCATTCCTCCCAATTATCCGGGTGAGGTGGCCACCAGGTTCCGCTATCGCGACGGGCAGGGCGAGATCGGCGTCATCGCCTCGGTGACCAAGCCGTTCTGCGGGTCCTGCACTCGAG
>CAZAHX010000248.1:0-3506 GCA_964485005.1 uncultured Acidimicrobiaceae bacterium
AAGGGTCCTGGCCCGACCCAGCGGGACCGAGCCAAAACTGAAGATCTACGTGGACTTGACGGCCGAGCCCGGCGAGGACTCGCTGGCCCGACATCGTGAGCTCACGCAGACCGCTGCGCGTCTCGGCTCCGAGCTGACGGCTGGGCTGGAGCTATGAAACGGATCAATGCGGTCCTCGCCACTCTCGCCCTCTTGGGCGCTGCCCAGGTCCCTGTGGCGGTCGACGCCGATCCCGACTTCCTTCCCGCCGGTCTGATCACCCCAACCGGGGTCCCGGTCGCGGTCCTGGGGCCCGGCGAAGGGGGGCATTGGGTGATGACCCCCTGTGGCAATCGCGCCCTGGTCCCCGGAGGTCAGCCGCTGCACCGGGTGGATGTGGTCCTCGACCCGGGCCACGGCGGCCCGGTGGACACCGGGGCCCTCGCCCCCACCGGTCTCTCCGAGAAGGAGATCAACCTCAAGGTGGCGCAGGCGACAGCCAGGATGCTGGAATCGAAAGGGGTGTCCACCGTGCTCACCAGGACCGGCGACTACGCCACCCCGCTGGGAGTGCGGGCCAACCTGGCCGACACTCTCGACGCCACCCTGATGGTCTCGATCCATCACAACGCCCCCATGCAGGCGCCGTCGCCTCATCCCGGCACGGAGATCTTCCACGAGAGCAGCTCGCCGGAGTCAAAGCGCCTGGGAGGCCTGCTCTACGAGCGCATCACGACCGCCCTCTCCACTTTCGTCGTCGGCTGGGTGGCGCTACCGGACGCCGGGGTCATGGCCGTGCTCAACAGCCGGGGAGTCGATGCCTACGGCATGATCCGGCTTCCCGAGACGACGTCGGTGCTTCTAGAGCTGGGATACATGTCCAATCCCGCGGAGGCTGAGCTCTTCGAGCGACCCGTCTACGCCCATGTCGCCGCCACCGCCATCACCCGGGCGGTGATCGACTATCTGGAGACCGACAAGCAGGGATCCGGGTTCGTCGAGGCCAGGGTGTTCAACCCCCAGCGCGGCGTGGGCAGGGCTCTTTGTGTGGAGACCCCGCTCGTCGCCTCTCCCACACCACCGTAGGCCGCTAGGAGGTGGCGCCTCGCTGCCAGGAGCGATACAGCTCCCGATAGACGCCCTGCTCGGCCACGAGCACGTCGTGTGGCCCGTCCTGGACGATCCGGCCCTCATCGAAGACGAGGACCCTCTCCGCGGTCTCGGCAGTGGAGAGACGATGAGCGATGGTGACCACGGTGCGCCCCGAGATGAGCTCGCCGAGCGCCCGGCTGATGCGGACCTCCGTGGCGGGATCGACCGCAGAGGTGGCCTCGTCGAGGACGAGCAGATCCGGGTCGGCGATCGCGGCGCGGGCCAGAGTCACCAGCTGCCGCTCGCCCACCGAGAGGCTGGCCCCTCGCTCGCCCACCGCAGTGACTAGCCCCTCGGGCAGCTCCTCGAGCCACGCACCCAAGCCAAGGCGGTCGAAGGTGTCCAGAAGGTCGCTCTCGGTGGCGGTGGGGGAGCCCATGGCGACATTGTCAGCGATCGAGCCGCGGAAGAGAAGACCGTCCTGGGGGACCATCACCACCCGATCGCGCAATGAGTCAAAACTCACCTCCCTGAGGTCGATCCCGCCCACGATCACCCGCCCCTCCGATGGATCCATCAGCCTGGTGGCCAGCTTGGCGAAGGTTGTCTTGCCCGATCCGGTCTCGCCGACCACGGCCACCCGCTGGCGCGGCGGTATCTCCACGCTGATGTCCCGCAACGCGGGCTCGGTGGATGCCTTCTCGGCGGTCTCGCCGGGACGGGGATAGCGAAAGGTGACCCCCTCGAACCTGATGCCGAGCGGGCGGTGGGGGAGTGCAACCCCTTCCGGGCCCGGATCGGCCACGTCGGGGGGGATGTCGAGCACGTCGAGGACTCGCCGCCAGCCGGCGACCGCGGTTTGCGCTTCGTTCACGGCCTCACCCATCACCTGGACCGGCTGGACGAACAGCTGCACCAGGAAGAGGAAAGCGACCACGGTCCCCACCGTGGTGATGTCGTTGACGGCGAGGATCGTCCCAGCCACCAGCACCCCAGCCACCACCAGGGAGGAAGCGATTTCGCCCGCGCCCGAGAAGGTGGCCGAGATCCTCCCGGCCCGCACCGCGGCGGTGCGATGCGACTCGATGGACTCCTCGAGCCGCTGTCTGGTCCTCACCTCGATTCCATAGGCCCTGATCACCGGGGCGCCGACCACGGTCTCGGCGAGCAGGGCGAGCATGCGCCCCACCCGTTCCCTGACGGTCAGATAGGCGATCTCGAGACGGCTCTGGAAGGCACGAACCATCAGCATGATGAGGGGAACCATCACCACGACCACCAGGCCGAGCCGCCATGAGAGGACCAGCATCACGATCAGGGCAAGAAGGGCCTGGGCCCCGTTGATCAACAGCATCAGACCTGCCCACTGCATGAACCGGCTGATCTGATCGACATCGGAGGTGACCCGGGCGACGAGGACCCCACGCTGCTCGGAGGCCTGATGGAGCATGGACAGGTCGTGGATGTGACGGAACGCCCTGATACGCAGACCGGACAGAGCGGTCTCCGACACCCTGGCCAAACGAAGATGCATCCACCCGGTGGCGCCGGCGGTGACCACCACCGCAGCCAGCGCGACCAGGGTCATGGCGACGACGAAATCGAGATCGACATCGCCTCTCTGAAAGCCCCGGTCGATGATCTGCTGGATGGCGACCGGGACGATCACCCGCCCCGCGGTGGCCACTACCGCGATGGCGATGGTCCCGGGGAGCCCCCGGCGCAACTCCGGGGAGAGCGCCAGCCCCCGGCGCACGGTGGTCATGGCGCCTCGTCTGGCGGCGATGGTCTCCGGTGGGGGAGCGGTGCGGACGCTCAAGCCGGCTCCTCCATGCGCTCGTATGCATCGATCAGCTTTTGGTAGGCGGGCAGGGAGGAATACAGCTCCTCATGGGTGCCACGCCCGGCGATGCGCCCGTCTTCGACATAGATCACCTCGTCGGCGAGGACGATGGAGGAGCGCCGGTAGGCCACGATGACCACCGTGGTGTCGAGCCTGGCGAGACCTTCGAGGATGGCTGCCTCCACCCCCGGGTCGACGGCCGAGGTGGCGTCATCGAGGAGGAGGAGCCGGGGCTTTCTGATCAGCGCTCTCGCTAGGGCGACCCGCTGTCTCTGGCCCCCGGAGAGCGAGGCCCCTCTCTCTCCGACCACGGTGGCGTAGCCATCGTCGAGCCGGGTGATGAACTCGTGGGCCTGAGCGAGCTGGGCGGCGGCGATCACCTCGTCTTGGGCGTAGGGAGCCCCCAGGGTGATGTTGTTGAAGATGGTGTCGTCGAAGAGGAACGCCTCCTGGAAGACGATGGCCACCGAATCGGCCAGGGTGTCCCGCTCGATGTCGACGAGACCATGACCGTCCAGGGTCACCTCGCCCCGGTCGGGATCGAAGAGACGGGCGAGGAGGTGGGCCACCGTCGACTTGCCCGACCCGGTCG
>CAZAHX010000249.1:0-3504 GCA_964485005.1 uncultured Acidimicrobiaceae bacterium
AACGGACCGCACCCCCCGCCCTACGCAGAGCCCTGATCCACGCCCAAGCTGGCATATGTGCCGCCGACGGGTGCACTTCCCGTTACCGGCTCCAGGTCCACCATGTGAACTCGTGGGCGGCTGGTGGGAAGACCAACCCCGAAGACCTCGTGGTCCTCTGCTGGTTCCACCACCAGGTGGTGATCCACCAGCGAGGATTCCACATCTACCGCAGCGAGTACGGGCGGATCCGATTCCGAGCTCCCGCGACCCCAGCCCGACCCCCACCCACCTGAACGGAGGGGTGACCCCACCCGGGTCATCCCGCCCCAAACCATCAGTCCCACCGCTCACACAACCCACAAGACCCAGACCACCTACCAGGCGGAAGAGGCCCCTCCGCCCCAAAGCCATGCCTCAAACAGAGGCATCACTCTCCAGCACCTCGACCAGCCTGTCGTAGTCGGATTCGATCGATTTCCTCGCCGCCCGCGCCATCAACGGCTCGAGCAGACGCAGGAACCCCTCGGGCCCGCCCCGGATGTGGGCCCTCACTCGTGACGACTCGGGACCGGTCGGCTCCACCTCCCTCGTGACCTGGATGGGGAAAGTCGACTCCACCGTCTCGATCTCTATGAGCCGGCCCGGCTCGAACCTGGTCACCACGAAAGAGGAGACGATGTCCCGACCGAGGAACCGAGCCCGCTGGTCGTAGGTGGAGCCCACTGCGATCGGCGGCTCCGAAGACCAGCGGCACGACCTCATCCCGTGCTGCCAGCGCGGGTTGTTGGAGGCGTCGGCGAAGAAGGCGAAGACCTCCTCGGCCGGTCGGGAGATGTCACGCGAGATCCGTACCTCCATCGCCGGAGGTTAGGACCGGCTCAGTCCGGGGTGATGAAAGGCAGCGTCTCTCTGCGCGCTGAGCGCAGGATGGTCGAGATGCGATATCGCCTCGGCCAGGAGCTCCGCAGCCTCGGCGCGTACCTCTTCGCCGGCGGGAGTCGTCCTTGCCTCGTAGTCGAGGACATTGGCCACGGTGGTCGAGCTCGCGGTGTCACCCAGCAAGTCCACAAGGGCCTGTTCATGGGCTCGATCAGCCAGCGAGTCGGCCATCTGACAGACATCACATTGGTCACTACCCAATAGAGGTCTTCACACCACGAACCAGGACGCCGTTCTCACCAGGTCCTGGCCGAGGTCCCGGATCTCGGAGCAGGCCTGTTCCATGTCGACCGCGACGATGTCTCTTCCCTTCAGCGCCACCATGAGCCCGGAGCGACCTTCCATCGCGAGCTCGGCGGCTTCGACCCCGAATCTCGTGCCCAGAAGCCGGTCGAAGGCGGTCGGGGTTCCTCCTCGCTGGAGGTAGCCGAGGGTCATCACCCGGGTCTCGAACCCGGTTTGCTCGCTGAGGTTGGATGCGACCTGGTCGCCGACCCCGCCCAGCATCTCGAATCCGAAGGCATCCTCCCCGCGTGTCGCCGTGTCACCGCTCGGGCCCGGCGCCCCCTCTGCCACCACCACCATCGAGTAGGCGTGCCCGGCCTTGTGACGCTTCACGATCCGGCTCGCCAGATCGGCGTAGTCGATCTCGGCTTCCGGGACCAGGATGGCCTCGGCACCGCCTGCGATCCCGGCGGCTGCAGCGATCCAGCCCGTCGTCCTCCCCATGACCTCGACCACCATGACCCGGTTGTGCGACTCGGCGGTCGTGGTGAGGCGGTCGAGGGCGTCGACGACGATTTGCACCGCGGTGTGAAAACCCAGCGTGTAGTCGGTGTCGCCGACGTCGTTGTCGATCGTCTTCGGTATCCCGATGACCCGCACCGGTCCCTCCCGCTCCAACTGGGACGCCGAGCGCAGCGACCCGTCGCCCCCGATAACGATCAAGGTCTCGATCCCCCATCTCTCGATGGCCGGAGCGATCGAGGGATAACCATCGCCCTGCACGTAGGGGTCGGTTCGTGAGGTTCCCAGGATGGTCCCACCGAGGGGAAGGATCCCTCGCACATCGTCCCGGGTGATTGGTCGGATCTCGTCCGCCATGAGTCCCTGCCAGCCCGACTTGATGCCGAGCACCTGGGTGCCATCGGCGGTGGCTCTTCCCACGACTCCCCTGATGGCGGCGTTCAGCCCGGGGCAGTCTCCTCCGGCGGTGAGGACCCCGATGGTCATGAGCCCTCTTCAGTCACCCGCGCTGATGTCGACGTTGTAGGCGTCGTAGACGAGATCGGCGCCTCGCTGGCGGTGCTCGGCCAGACTCGTGACAAGTGCTCGAATCTCGTTGCGCACCCTGGCCAGACCGTCAGGGGTGATTTCGGCGTCCTTCATCGATGTCCTGGTCGCGTCGATCAGAGCGTGCAGTTCCTTGTGGTCGTTGCGCATCTGCTCCATCCCGGCTTGGAGTTGTGGTGCGATGTCGGTGATCTCCTCGAGCAGACCTCCGTCGCCCTCGACCATTTCGACATGCTTCTCCAACGCGCCGTCGAGGTCGTCGAGCGCCTGGGCCACATGTTCGAGCCACCCCTCTTTGCTCACCGGTCCGGCCGAGGCGGCCTCCAGGGCCAGCATCGCGGTCCGCAGTGCCTGCCGCCTGCCTCTCGCTTGCTCTACGCGGTCGCTGGTGGCCATGTCTCTCGTCTCCGTGTCGACGCCCCGAGGCTAGGCCCCGTGGTCGGATAGGGCTGGTCGACCGACGGGCGCATGATCGTCTCGGCATCCATCGGGCCAGGATATGAGTGGTGGTGTCCGGTGCGGTCGCCATTACCCTTTTCACGAGATGAGGAACATCCCCGACAAGCCGAGTCTCGACGGTCTGGAGGAGAAGTGGGATCGGTCGTGGGAAGCCGAAGGCACCTACCGATTCGACCGCTCGAAGACCCGTGAGGAGATCTTCGCCATCGACACGCCGCCGCCCACGGTGTCCGGGTCGCTGCACATGGGGTCGGTGTTCGGCTACGTGCAGACCGATTCACACGCCCGCTATCGCCGTATGTCGGGGAAGGAAGTCTTCTACCCGATGGGGTGGGACGACAACGGTCTCCCCACCGAGCGACGGGTCCAGAACTACTACGGGGTGCTCTGCGACCCGAGCTTGCCTTACGACCCCGATTTCACCCCCCCGAGCCAGCCGCACGACCCGCCCCTCCACATCAGCAGACGCAACTTCATCGATCTGTGCCACATCCTCACCGGCGAGGACGAGAAGGTGTTCGAGCACATCTGGAGGACTCTGGGGCTCTCCGTCGACTGGACGCAAACCTACGCCACCATCGACGACCACAGCCGGCGCACCTCACAGAAGGGCTTCTTGCGCAATTTGGCCCGGGGCGAGGCCTACTCCCAGGAGGCCCCGGTGCTCTGGGACATCGACTTCCGCACTCCGGTGGCCCAGGCCGAGCTCGAGGACCGGGAGCGGCCGGGCGCCTATCACAAGATCGCGTTCCACCGGGGAGATGGGTCGACGCTCCACATCGAGACCACCCGCCCCGAGCTGATCTGCTCCTGTGTCGCCCTCGTCGCCCA
>CAZAHX010000250.1:0-3456 GCA_964485005.1 uncultured Acidimicrobiaceae bacterium
CTTGGTAGGTTGGCCGTGCCCCCGGCCGTCTACGCGGTGCGGGGGCTTTCTGTGCCGCATATGTGCCGCGACACAAGAAAGACACTACACACGGCTGTAAGATGCCGCAAGGGTAACGGGCCAGGTAATCCCTAATTTCTCACCGAACCCCCTGGTGGCCGGAGTGGCGGTATTCGGGCTCATAACCCGAAGGTCGTGGGTTCAAATCCCGCCGGCCCCCGCTACCACTGGAGGCCCTGATCAGAGCGTTCTCTGGCCAGGACTTTCTCGCTTCTGCGGCTGAGACCTCACTCTTGACCTTCCCTGTTTCTACAGTGTAGAGTAAGGTAATTCTACGGTGTAGAGTCTCGAGGAGATTGTGATGAGCATTGATGTGGCTGCACCCAAGGTCGGGCGGGCTTCCCGGCTGGGGTGGACGTTGGTGATGCATCTGGTTCCCGGTGTGGTGTTCCTGGGTGCTTTCATCCTGCTGGCCCGGTTGATGGCCGCCCGCGGGTTGCCGCCTGAGCTGGGGGCGTATGTCGCCGATCTGGTGGTGCTGGTGCCGGTCCTTGTTGGGGTGATGTGGTGGGCGGGGCGCCGGTCAGGGGGCTGGAGATCCGTGATCCGATACCGACAGCCCCTCCCAAGCGGGCGGTTCCTGGTCCTGGGGGTCGGGGCGCTGGCCTGGGCGGTCCTGGTGTTCGCGGTGCTGGATCCTTCGCTGACCGAGCCGCTGCGCGAGTGGTTGTTCGGCTGGGTGCCGGACTGGTTCGACCTGGGACGCAGAGTCGAGGGCACAGGCAAGCTGGGTCGATCCGGACTGATCGGCTCTTGGCTGGTGGGTCTGATTGTGGGATCTCTGCTGGTCCCGGTCACCGAGGAGCTCTACTTCCGCGGCTTTCTGCTTCCCCGGCTGGAGAGGCTGGGGTGGTGGGCTCCGGTGGTGAACACGGTGCTGTTCGCCGTCTACCACTTCGCCCAGCCGTGGCTCATCCCTACCCGGATTCTCGCAACGCTGCCCCTCTTCTGGATGGTGTGGCGCACCCGCAGCATCTACCTGGGGATTGGGGTGCATGTGGCCCTCAACCTGGTGGGGGACAGTCTGCTCACCATCCCCGAGGTGTTCGCATGACCAGGGTCGAGAAGAGAAGGAAAAGAACGGCACGGGTAGTGACCGTCGGGGCGGTGACGACAGGAGTGGTGACGATGATGTTTGTCTGGCCGGCGAGGACTCCGGCGTTTACCGACGACACCGGGACGATACTTCCCGGAAGCGTCGCCGAGATCAGCTCTCTGGAGGTCAACGGCGCCGAGCAGTGGCTGACTATCCGGGGCCGGGATGTGACCAATCCGGTGCTGTTGTTCCTCCACGGTGGTCCGGGAACCCCGGAGACCGCGTTTCTCCACCGGTTCAGCCAAGACCTGGAAGAGGATTTTGTGGTGGTGTCCTGGGAGCAGCGAGGGGCGGGCAAGTCGTTCTCGCCCCGGCCATCGGCCGAGTCGATGACCCTCGACCAGCTCATCGCCGACACCCATGAGATCACCGAGCAGCTCAAGGACCGGTTCGGCCAGGAGCGGATCTATCTGGTGGGTCACTCCTGGGGAACCCTGCTGGGGATGCGGGTGGCTGTCCGCCGCCCGGAGGACTACCACGCCCTGGTGGCCGTCTCCCAGACCTCCCACGCCATACGTGAGCAGAAAGAGATCTTCCGGTGGGTCCATGCTCGAGCCGTTGAGGGTGACGACCGCCGGGCTCTCAGGCAGTTGAAGCCGATCTCGGGCAGGCTTGATGCACCTTTGGCGCTCGATGACATGTCGGTGCTGCTGTCGTGGGTGGACCACTACGGCGGGGGAGCCTTTCATGGGCGGAAGAGCTTCCGGAAACTCTTCTGGACCGTGCTCACCAGCCCGGTGTACACCGTGGCTGAGAGGGTCAACTACCTGCGTGGAGAGAACTTCTCCCTCGAACACCTCTACGAGGAGGTGGCCCAGGTGGACCTGTTCTCGGAGATCGACCGGGTGGACATCCCGGTCTACTTCCTCCACGGACGCCACGACTACCAGGTGCCGATGGCGGTCGCATACGACTTCTACCGGCATCTGGACGGGCCCGCCAAGCGGTTCGTGGTGTTCGAGGAGTCGGCTCACGGTGTCCTCTATGAGGAGCCGGACCGGTTCCGTCAGGTGATGACAGAGATCGTCGACGAGACACAAGCTGACCAGACGTGTTTGCTGGCGGGGAGGGCAGATGAGCGGAATGCTGGAGAGCCGCAGCCCGAACAGCAGTGCCCCGATCCGAAGAGGACCGCCACCTGGACCAGGATGGCCAGCCCGAAGAGGATGCTCGATCGGAGCCCTGGTCGCGATGATGCCGGCATCCACCGTTTTCCTGCTGGCGCTGTCGATGTTGTGCGTCTCGATATTCCGCACCACCAACCAGCTCTCGGCTGCGGCCAACGTCGGAGCCATGGTCGCCGCCCTGCGCTTCCAGCCCACTGATGCCAAAGTGTGGGCCGCATGAGCCCCCAAGATCCGCGCCCACCTTTGAGCCGCGAACGAGTCATCCAGGCAGCACTTCAGATCGTCGACCGTGACGGTCTCGATGGGCTCACCATGCGCGCCCTGGGCCACGAGCTGGGAGCAGATCCGATGGCTGCCTACTACCACCTGCCCAACAAGGCCGCGGTCCTCGACGGTGTCGTCGAAGCCGTATGGTCCGAACTGGAACTCCCAGACGAATCCGATCAGCCCTGGCAGACACAGTTGGAGCAGATCGCCCGGGCCATGCGCGACACGCTGCGCCGCCACCCCAACGCCCTTCCCATCCTCGCCACCCGACCCAACCTGTCCACCGCCGGGTTCCGGCTCACCGATCGCACCCTCGCAGCGCTCCTCCAAGCAGGGCTACCCGGTGACGAGGCGTTTGCCTTTGTCAACGCCGCCGGCGAGTTTCTCCTCGGCCACGCCCTCGCCGAGTCCGCCCCGGCTTTGCCCGGAACCGAAGACGCTGACATCCTCTCCGCAGTCGACGACGCACAGGCGACCGAGGAGTTCCCCCACCTCGCCCGGGTTCTCGGCGAGGTCGATCTGCGGACCCTCACCATGGACCGGATCTTCGAAGGGGGCATCGCCATCCTGCTAGGCGGATTGGAGCGACGCCTCGATGAGCTTCATGGCAACTGACATGCCTGTGGCCGGCCGTAGTCAGTGACCCCCTGTGCTGATCACTGAGGGATCGTTGGACCTCCCGCCTATGCGTGGGAGCCGTGCCAGGAGGCAGAATGGCGAGAGCGCCCCAGGTCTGCCTGTCGATGTTCACTGAGATGGTCAAGACGCTGAACGGCCTTTCGCCTTAGACGTCGCGAGCATCTGGCACTGGGAGTGGGGGGGTGCGAGAATCTTCTCCTGTGGCGGTAACAACAACGGAGTCAGAGCATTAGCACCTTCTTGGGGTTGGCCGCGGTCGTCGTTCTC
>CAZAHX010000251.1:0-3455 GCA_964485005.1 uncultured Acidimicrobiaceae bacterium
CGCACGGTCGGGAGAGAGAGCGTGAGGTGCTTCGCCTGTCCGAGGAGGCCCACACCATAAAGAACGACTTCGTCGCCCTGATCAGTCATGAGCTGCGCACCCCTCTCACCTCCATCGCCGGGTTCGCCGACACCTTGGAGGAGTCTTGGGAGAGTCTGCCCCCCGAGGAGGTCTCCGAGTTCCTCTCCATAATCAATCGTCAGGCCATGTATCTAGGCGACCTCGTCGAGGACGTCCTGGTCATCCCGCGTCTCGAGGCGAACCGGCTTCGTCTCGACCCCGAGCTCTTCGATCTCGGTGATCTCTTCGAGGACGTCGCCCAGATGGTATTCCCCACAGGGGGACGGAAATCCTCCCTCATCTCCCTTCCCGACGGGGTGAGGGTCTTCGCCGACCGTCGCCGGGTGCAGCAGATCGTCCGCAACCTCATGGAGAATGCCCGCAAGTACGGCGGGGACCAGGTTCTCGTCGAGGGTCAGGTCCTCGGAGACCAGTACCTGGTGATCATCTCCGACAACGGCCCGGGTGTGCCCGACGAGGAGACGCAGAGGGTCTTCGAGAACTTCGAGCAGGTGTCGAAGGGCGACGCCAGGGAGTCGACCGGAATCGGTCTCGGGCTTCCCATCGCCCGTCGGCTGGCTCGGCTCATGGGTGGCGATGTCTGGTACGAGCGCCGCTTCCCCACCGGGGCGCGCTTCTGCTACTCGCTGCCGCTCCGGCGCCGGGGGGCCGAGACCGGAGAGACGGTGGCCGACGTCCCCGATCAGCAGGAGACCGCAGTGGTCGAGGTTCCCGACACCGTCGAGGCCGGCTGAATCCGATAGGGGGCGAAACCGGTTCGTCGGTGCCTCCCGGTACCATCGATCGAGTGCAGGCCGATTGGTTATTCGACGATGTCCCGGTCGAGTCGCCACTGTTCGCCGACTTGAACCCCACCCAGCGGGAGGCGGTGGCGGCAACCGAAGGGCCGGTTCTGGTGGTGGCGGGTGCCGGGTCCGGCAAGACCCGGGTGCTCACCTATCGAATCGCCCACCTCATCCGCGACCTCGGGGTCTCCCCGGAGTCGATCCTGGCGATCACCTTCACCAACAAGGCCGCCGACGAGATGAGAGGTCGGGTCGGCGCCCTGGTGGGGGGGATGGTCCGGTCGATGTGGGTGAGCACCTTCCACTCCGCCTGTGTGCGCATCCTCCGCCGGGAGGCCCCCCGGCTCGGCTATCGGTCGGGATTCTCCATCTACGACGACGCCGACTCGATGCGGCTGCTCAAGATGGTGACCAAGGACCTCGACCTCGACCCGAAGCGGTTCCCCGAGCGGGCGATGAAAGCGGTCATCTCCAAGGCGAAGAACGAGCTGGTCGACTACGAATCCTTCTCCGACCAGAGTGAGGGGTTCTTCCACGAGCAGGTAGCCGACATCTACCGGCTCTACCAGCAGCGTCTGGTCGAGGCTTCGGCGATGGACTTCGACGACCTGCTCATGGTCACCGTCGAGCTGTTCGCCGCTTTCCCCACGGTCCTCGCCCACTATCAGGAGCGATTCCGCTACGTGCTGGTCGACGAGTACCAGGACACCAACCGGGCCCAGTACATGCTGGTCCGCCAGCTCACCGCGACCCACCGCAACCTGTGCGTGGTCGGAGATTCCGACCAGTCGATCTACAAGTTCCGCGGCGCCGACATCCGCAACATCCGCGACTTCGAGAAGGACTATCCGGACGCCAGGGTCATCGTCCTCGAGCAGAACTATCGCTCGACGGAGACCATCCTCGAGGCGGCCAACTCGGTGATCGCCCACAACACGAGAAGGACCCCAAAGAACCTATGGTCGGATCGGGGCGAAGGTGTCCCCCTGATCCGTTACGAAGCCGAAGACGAGCACGACGAGGCCGGCTTCGTCGTCGACGAGATCGAGCGTCTCCAGGCCGACGGGTTCAACCTGGGCGACGTCGCCGTTTTCTACCGGACCAACGCAATGTCCCGGGTAATCGAGGACGTCTTCGTGCGCAGGGGCGTCCCCTACACGGTGGTGGGGTCGGTCAAGTTCTACGACCGCAAGGAGATCAAGGACGCCGTTGCCTACCTGAAGACGCTGGTCAACCCGTCCGATGAGATCTCGGTGAAGCGGATCATCAACGAGCCGCGTCGCGGCATCGGCTCGACCACCGTCGCCCACGTCGACCGTTTCGCACAGGGCAAGGGGATCGCCGTCTTCGAGGCGCTGCGCCGCGCCGACGAGATCCCCCAGCTGAATACGAGGGCCCAAACCGCGGTCGCGGAGTTCGTGGCCCTCATCGACCTGCTGGGCGAGAAAGCCGCCGCCGGCGGGGTGACCGAGGCGATCTCCGCGGTCCTCTCCGACACCGGGATGCTCGCCAGTCTCGAGGCGGAGAAGACCGTGGAGGCGATGGGTCGCGTGGAGAACCTGCGTGAGCTGTTGAGCGTGGCCACCGAGTTCGAGACCTCCAACGAGGGAGCAGTTATCGGCGACGAGGAGTTCGACGACATGGGCAACATGCGCCGTCTCGAGCTGTTTCTCGAGTCGACGGCGCTGGTGGCAGACATCGACGAGTGGGAGGAAGGAGCCGGGGCGGCCACCTTGATGACCCTGCACACCGCCAAGGGGCTCGAGTTCCCTGCGGTGTTCATCGTGGGGATGGAGGATGGGGTCTTTCCCCACATGCGTTCTTTGGGCGAGCCCGAGGAGCTGGAGGAAGAGCGCAGGCTGGCCTACGTGGGGATCACCCGCGCCCAGGACCGGCTGTATCTGACCTCGGCGTGGAACCGGATGCTGTTTGGAGGCTCCTCCTACAACCCGCCGTCACGCTTCCTCCAGGAGGTGCCGGAGGGTCTCGTCTCCAAGGCAGGCAAGAGGGAGAGGAAGGGCCCCGTCGACCGGGCCGCGGCCAACGGTCCCAGGACCACGGTGGCCGTCGGCGAGATCGAGGCCGGAGACCGGGTCCGGCACGACAAGTGGGGTCTGGGCACGGTGCGGGAGGTGATCGGGCAGGGTGACCGCGCCGAGGCCGAGGTCATGTTCGACACCCAGGGCAAGAAGCGGCTGCTCCTCGCCTGGGCCCCCCTGGAACGGGCCTGAGCGTGAGTAAATGACGTCGCTCAGCGACGTCATTTACTCACGCTCAGCGGATTCCCGACGGGTCTAGCCGCTCTTGTCGATGCCGTCGAGCAGCTCGTGCCAGCTAGCGGCGAACTTCTCCACGCCCTCACGCTCCAGGGTGGCCACCACGTCGTCGTAGTCCACCCCGACATCATCGAGACGTTCCAGCGTGGCCTTCGCCTCGGCCATCTCGGTGGGGCCGAAAGGCTGGGGATCGGGGTCGCCGTGGTCCTGATAGGCGTCGATGGTCTCCAGAGGCATGGTGTGGACGGTGTGTGGCGCCACCAGGCTCTCGACATAGAGCAGATCGGACTACTCGGGGTTCTTGGTGGAGGTC
>CAZAHX010000252.1:0-3452 GCA_964485005.1 uncultured Acidimicrobiaceae bacterium
AGCGGCGAACTTCTCCACGCCCTCACGCTCCAGCGTGGCCACCACGTCGTCGTAATCCACCCCGACATCATCGAGTCGATCCAGCGTGGTCTTGGCTTCGGCCATCTCGGTGGGGCCGAACGGCTGGGGATCGGGGTCGCCGTGGTCCTGATAGGCGTCGATGGTCTCCAGGGGCATGGTGTTGACGGTGTGTGGCGCCACCAGACTCTCCACATAGAGGAGATCGGAGTACTCGGGGTTCTTGGTCGAGGTCGAGGCCCACAACGGGTACTGGGGGTGGGCGCCCTTCGAGGCGAGGAGGCCGAAGCCCGTGGAGGCGAATTCGTGGAGGAACCGCTCGTAGGCCACCCGGGCGTTGGCCACCGCAGTGGTCCCCTTCAAGGCCAGCGCCTCCTCGGTGCCGATGTCGTCGAGTCTCCGGTCCACCTCGGTGTCGAATCGGGAGACGAAGAAGGAGGCAACGGAGAACACCGACTCGAGTTCCCCGCCAGTCTCGTTGAAATGCTCCAACCCGGCGACATAGGCGTCCATCACCTCTGCGTAGCGATCCAGTGAGAAGATCAGCGTCACGTTGATCGAGATCCCCTCGCCGATGAGACGGCGGATGGCGGGAATGCCCTCAGCAGTGGCCGGCACCTTCACCAGCAGGTTGGGCCGGTTCACCCGCTTCACCCAGTCCCGGGCCTCGGCAATGGTGGCCTCGGTGTCGCCGGCGAGATCGGGGGAGACCTCCACCGAGACGAAGCCGTCGAGCCCGGCGCGGGTTTGATGAACCCCGAGCAGAACATCACAGGCACGCTGGATGTCGTCGGTCATCAGGGTCTTGGCGATCTCCTCGGTGGGGAGACCGGCGGATTTCAGCTCGTCCAGTTGGTCGTCGTACTCATCTGACCCCACGATCGCCTTGGCGAAGATCGTGGGGTTCGAGGTGACCCCGGAGACGGCGTCCTCCTCGATCCGCCGCACCAGCTCGCCTTCGTCGAGCATCTGTCGGGAGATCTGGTCGGACCAGATGGAGACGCCGGCCGCGGCCAGACCGTGCAGGTTGGATTTGGGCATGGGCTCCAGGATAGAGGATGGGCAACCTGAGTCCCCAAGGGCTATCCGGAGAGCCGCTACAAGTGGCCGGCCGCCCAATTGTGACGGCGTCTCTCCGGCTCTCAACGCCCCTGGCTGTGTCGAAGTGCTCGCCGCAGCTCCCCGGCTGCGACTGCGCGCTTCTCCTGGCCAGATGACGCTGATAGCTCGGAGACACGCGTGCCCCAAGTGGCCGACCGACCACTAGCCTCCGCCTCCGCCGATGCCACGACGAATCCTCATCGCCAAGCCGGGTCTCGATGGCCACGATCGCGGCGCCAAGGTGATAGCGAGGGCGCTGCGAGACGCAGGCTTCGAGGTCATCTACTCGGGTCTGCACCAGACGCCCGCCCAGATCGCAGAGACCGCGGTGCAGGAAGACGTCGACGCCGTGGGTCTCTCCTCCCTGTCCGGGGCGCACCGCACCCTGTTTCCCCAGGTGGTCGTGGAGCTACGGAGCAGGGAGGCCTCCGACATCGTGGTCTTCGGTGGCGGGGTGATCCCCGAAGCCGATATCCCCTTGCTCACCGAGGCGGGCATCGCCCGCATCTTCACACCGGGCGCCCAGTTGAGTGAGGTCACGGCCTGGGTCGACGACCACGTGCCTAGCCGGGTGGGGCCCGGTGCGGGCCAATGAGAGGGCCGCATTGAAGATCCACGAGCACCAGGCGAAGCAGCTCATGGCGGCCAGGGGGATCCCCGTCCCCCTCGGGCGGGTGGCCAGATCGGTGGAGGAGGCGGTTACCGCGGTGCGACCCCTGATCGAGCAGACCAACAACCCGGTGGTGGTGCTCAAGGCGCAGATCCACGCCGGAGGCAGGGGAAAGGGCAGCTTCGTGGAGCACCCCGAGGTGCGGGGGGTCAATGTGATAACCGAGGCCGTGGATGGAGGCCCCGCCGCCGCCGAGGAGAGGGTCCGGCAACTGGCGAAGAAAATGCTGGGTAGCACCCTGGTGACCGTGCAGACCGGGAAGGAGGGGAAGACCGTCAACCGCCTCTACCTGGAGCAGGGGGTGGACATCGACCGGGAGCTGTATTTGGCGGTGCTTCTGGACAGGGCGCGATCGCGCAACATCGTGATGGCTTCGACGGAAGGGGGCGTGGAGATCGAGAAGGTGGCGGAGGAGACCCCGGAGAGAATCTTGCGCGTCGAGATCGACCCGGCGATCGGCCTCGCCCAGTTCCAGGCCAACGAGCTGGCACACGGCCTTGGGCTAGAGGGAGAGGTGGCCCGTAACTTCCAGGGATTCGTCAAGGCGCTGGCCGACGCGGCCACCGAGCTCGACACCGACCTCATCGAGATCAACCCGCTGGTCGTGACCAAAGACGGCAAGGTCATGGCTCTGGACGGGAAGATGGCATTCGACGACAACGCTCTGTTCCGCCATCCCGACATCGCCGAGATGAGGGATGAGACCGAGGAGGACCCTGCCGAGCTGGCGGCGAAGAACGCCGGTCTCAGCTACATCAAGCTAGACGGCACCATCGGGTGCATGGTCAACGGGGCCGGTCTCGCCATGGCCACCATGGACACCATCAAGCATGTGGGCGGGGAGCCGGCGAATTTCCTCGACGTGGGGGGCGGGGCAGACGCCGAGCAGGTGGAGACCGCCTTCCGGATCATCACCGAGGACCCCAACGTGAAAGGGATCTTCGTCAACATCTTCGGGGGAATCATGCGTTGTGACACCATCGCCACCGGGATCGTGGAGGCGGTGCGACAGGTGGGTCTGGAGGTGCCGCTGGTAGTGCGGTTGGAGGGGACCAATGTCGAAGTCGGCAAGGAGATCATCGAGGAGTCCGGGCTCGACGTGGTCAACGCCGACTCCCTCCTCGACGGAGCGAAGAAGATCCTGGAGCTGACAGAGAAGCTATGAGCATCCTCGTCGACAAGAGCACCCGGGTCCTGGTCCAGGGCTTGGGCAACACCGGGCAGTTCCACACCGGGAAGGCCATCGCCTATGGGACCCAGATGGTGGCCGGAGTCCACCCCACCCGCGCCGGGACCACTCTGCATTTCGAGGGGGAAACCGACCAGTCAGGGGTTCCCGGCCGGGATGACACCTACGCGGTCGACCTCCCCGTGTTCGCCACGGTGAGGGAAGCGGCGGCGGAGACCGGTGCCGACGCCTCGGTGATCTACGTGCCGCCCCCATTCGCCGCCGACGCCATCATGGAGGCGGTGGCGGGAGGGCTCGACCTGGTGGTGGCGATCACCGAGGGCATCCCGGTAGCCGACATGGTCTTGGTCAAGCGGTACATGGAGGGGACCTCCACCCGGCTCGTCGGGCCCAACTGCCCCGGGGTGATCACCCCGGGTGAGTGCAAGATCGGGATCATGCCCGGCTACATCCATCGCAGGGGGCGCATCGGCG
>CAZAHX010000253.1:0-3443 GCA_964485005.1 uncultured Acidimicrobiaceae bacterium
CGGCGGCGGTGACTCCCGACATGGTGGCCACCACGGGGACTCCTCCCCCTTCACCGCTCTTGACGGTCTCGACGGCGTCTCTCACGGCCTCCATGTCCTCGAAGGCGACTGCTGTGGACCACCGGCCCAAGGCGGCGTCGACGGCCCGCTCCAGCTCCGACGGCACGTCGAGCAGTGAGAAGAGGCCTCCGAGGGCCCGAGGGGAGGCACTGAGCCGCCCCCGCACTTCGAGGTCGTCGCCCCCGAGACTCTCAGAGAGCGTCTCGACCCTGGTCGCTGCGGTGGCGGCATTCATCCGTGCCCGCTCCAGGGTGGCGACGGCGCGGTCCCAGACCTCCTGGTCCTGGTGCCTCTGTCGCGCCAGTCCCTCATACTCGACCTGGAGGTGGGCAGTCTGCCCATCGAGGGTCATGATCTCCTCGTTGAGCCGCTCGATCTCCTCACGCTCCCGAGTCTCCTGAGCCCACAGGGCCTCTAGACGGCTGGTCAACGCCTCGAGCTCCTGGCGGTCACGAGCGAGAGCGGCTTGAAGGGCAGTCATCTGTCCCCGCGCCGCTCCGACCGCCCCTTCCGGCGACATCGAACTCTGAGTCTCGAGCGCCCTCGCCTCCTCCTCGAGACGGCGGAATCGGCTCTCCGCTCCGTCGGCGGCCGAGCCCGCCTCGGCGAGCTCCGCTTCGACCTGCTCTACCTCGGAGAGCAGGGAGGATCGTTCTGCTTCCAGGTCCGAGCGTCGCTCCACGCTCGCTTCGTGCCTCCCGCTGAGGGCCCGAGCCCGCTCGTGTGACACCGAGCCGATGCGGCGGAGGCGCTCCGCGGTCGTCTCCAGCAAGGCAGCGGCCGATGTCGCTCCGTCGAGCTCTGCTCCGAGTCTCGCCGATCTGGGCTCCAGCTCTCCTACCAGGGCAGACATCGTCTCGATTCGGACGCGGCCTTCTTCCGCGCCCCGTCTCAGATCCGACTGCTCGGACAGGGCCGATTCGATGTCGGCGTCGATGCGGCTCAGCGCCACCCCTCCCAGGTAGAGGGTCAGGGCGGTCACCTCTTCCTTCAGGTCGTCATATCTCTGCGCGGCTCGTGCCTGACGACGCAGGGGCCGCATCTGACGCTCGATCTCACCGACGAGGTCGTGGAGCCGTGTCAGGTCGTCGTCGGTCCTCTCCAGCCTCCGCTCGGCGCGCTCCTTGCGACGGCGATGCTTGAGGACCCCGGCCGATTCCTCGATCACGGCCCGGTGCTCCTCCGGGGATGCGCTAAGGATCCTCCCGATCTCGCCCTGGGAGATGATCACGTGCTGTTGGCGCCCGACACCCGAGTCCGAGAGCAGGTCCTGGATGTCGAGGAGCCGGCAGGAGACCCCATTCAGCTCGTAGTCGCTCGAGCCGTCGCGGTAGAGCCTGCGGGTGATCGACACCTCGTCGAGGTCGAGGTCGATGCCTCGTTCGGCGTTGTCGATGATCAGTGTGACCTCGGCTTTCGAGGTGGCGGGCCGCGTCGCCGTCCCCGCGAAGATGACCTCCTCCATCTTCCCCGTGCGCAGTGTCTTCGTCGACTGGGTCCCCAGCACCCAGGACAGGGCGTCGACGAGATTGGACTTCCCCGACCCGTTGGGGCCGACCACCACGGTGACCCCGGGACGAAACTCGAGACGAGCCCTGTCGGCGAAAGACTTGAAACCGGCGAGCTTGAGAGTCTTCAGATACATCGGTCCAACCTGGCGAAACACACGGCCGTGATCGTCGAATCAGGCTAACGGCGGTCCTGGTTTTCCCCGGTCTTTGCCTGATTGGGCTGGATCAAGAAGTCGGAGAGATTGGGGTCGGCGGACACGACATCGGACTCGACACTGCTGACCCGCGCCCCCCTGGGGCCGGTCCAGGCCCAGTCGATGAGACGATCCACGGCCCCGGGTGAGCCCTGGCAAAGCAGCTCCACCCTTCCGTCGGCGAGATTGCGCACCCAACCCACCAATCCCAGTCCCCTCGCCGCTTGCCGGCACGCCTGGCGAAAGCCCACGCCCTGGACCCTTCCGCTGACAAAGGCATGCACCGCCTTCATCGTGGCTGGCACTGAGGGCAGAAATAGGAGGATCTCGCCCTGATCACAACCCGCTCGATCGGGGAGCCACACGCCGGGCACGGCTCGTCCTCCCGCCCGTAGACCCGAAGACGATCGAGGTTCTCTCCGGCGCGGCCATCCGGGAGCAGATAGGCCAGATCGTCGAGCGTGGTCCCACCCCCTTCGATCGCCGACTCCAGGACCGCCACGATGGCGTCGGACAATAGGGACAGCCGCTCCTGGCCGAGGTCCCCGGCCGGTGTCTGCGGGTGGATCCCGGCCCGGTGCAGGGCCTCGTCGGCATAGATGTTCCCCAGCCCCGAGATCGGGCCCTGGTCGAGGAGGAGGGCCTTGATCGGCGCGGTCCTCCCCCGGAGACGCTCCGCCAGGATCGCGGCCTCGGGACGATCCCCCCATGCGTCCGGGCCCAGCCGCGCCACACCGGAGTCGGCCATCTCGTCCTCGTCGAGGGCCGCAACGAAACCGAAGGTGCGGGGATCGACGAAACGGACCTCGGTGCCGTCGTCGAGAGTTGCCACGAAGTGAGTATGAGCCGGCTTCGCCTCTTCGGGCCCGGCGACGCTGAACCTCCCCGACATCCCGAGATGGGCCACCATGGTCTGCCCATCGTCCAAGGTCATCAGTAGGAACTTGCCTTTGCGCCCCACCTCGGTGACCCGCCGCCCTCTCAGCCGGGTCTCCACCTCTTCGGGCGAGGAATTGTGCCTGGCGGTACGGGGATGCGACACCACCACGTCGGCAAAGGAGCGCCCCATGAGGGCGCGCTCGAGGTGACGGCGGGTGATCTCTACTTCGGGAAGTTCGGGCAGCTCGTCGTCTCCTGGCTAGTGACGGGTCACTAGGGGTTACGGTACCCACGGTCATGCAGGTAGTCCCCCGCCCCTTTGGTCAGGTTCTGGGCGACTCGATGAACACCCTGAGCCGGACCTGGCGCTCCCTGGCTCCACCCGCTCTTCTCACCTTCGTCCCCGCCGGGCTGGCCACCCTCCTCGTGTTCAGGAAGACCGGCGCAGTCGAGGTCTTCGACAAGATCCTCAACGAGCCCGCATCCATGCAGACCCTCTCCCGCGAGACGATGCGCGATCTCTTGCTCCCCTTCTACTGGGCAACCGGCCTCGCCGGGCTGATCAACATGGCGGCGGCGGCTCTCGTCTATGTGGCGAGCCATCGCATCGTCGCCGCCGACATCGCCGGTGCGCCCCCGCCCCGAGGCGCGGTCGGTGAGACTCTGCGACGGGCCACCCCGGCGTTCCTGGCCTGGCTCCTCACCGCCGTCGCTGGAGCCCTCCTCCTGGTGGCGGGTCTCACGTTGTGGATGATCCCAGCCTCGCTGGTGGGCGCGCCAAACACCACCAGTGTGCTCA
>CAZAHX010000254.1:0-3441 GCA_964485005.1 uncultured Acidimicrobiaceae bacterium
TCAGCGGACGTGAAAGGCGTAGGGATCGAGGACGGATATCTCGATGATCCGATCCACGGGCAGGCCATTGGCACGGGCGGTGAGCCGGATCGCCTCGGGGCTGGGGGCGTCGTAGATGCAATACGAGACTCTCCGATCGCTGGAGACGTAGGAGTGGATCCAGGTGACATCCCGATCGGAGTTGCAGGCGACGATCGACCTCAGGATGGTCGCCCCCTCACTCCCTTGGGGTATCTCGAGACCGTCAGGGAAGGTTCTCTCCACCAGGTAACGCGGCACATGGGGAAGGTATTGGCTCCACCGTGCGGCTAACATCGGGAGGACTACCTACTTTGGGGCGGCCCAGCCGTTGGCGACGGCGAGCGCGGCAGCCTGGCCCCGGCTGGTGACCCCCAGCTTCGAAAGCACCGAGGACACGTGATGTCCGGCAGTCTTGTCGGATATGTACAGGTCTCTAGCGATCGCCGCGTTCGACATTCCGGCCACGAGCAAACCAAGGACCTCCATCTCTCTGGTGGTGAGACCGGCCGGATTCTCCCTGGTCGAAGATCGCTCGCCGCGCGGGATCCGTTTGACTCCGCGGCGCTGGAGCTGTCGCCGCAGGCCCCGGGTGACCCCCTCTGCGCCCATCCCCAGGAGCATGGCGAAGATCGCATCGAGGTCGGCCCCCTCTGTCGTCGCCCTGGTGATCGCGGCGTGGACCGGGTAACCGCGGCTCTCCCACTCGTGGGCAGCGGCTTCCGGCTGTCCTCGCAACTCCATGCCCGGGGGGCCTGCGATCTCTCCATCCGGGGGCTGCCAGCCGAGCCGGTGTGCCCAGAAGGCCAGTTGCGCCCGCAGGAATCCGCCCATCGGCGCCGACCGCGTAAGTGCTCGTTGGTAATGGGGCAGGATCTCGTCTTCGGGTAGGGCGCCGACCCAGGCGCCCTCCATTCCCAGGATGGTGGCCATAGTCTCTTCGACGGTCTCCGGGAACGTCTCGACCCTGGTGAAGACAGAGTCGGCCAGGTCTGCCGCTCCCGGGTCGCCCCGCCGGATTCGCAGGGTCGCCGCCGCGGTCAGCACCTCGATCTCCGACGAATAGCAGGTCTTCTGGCCCCAGACGGTCTCCAACTCGGCGTCGGCCTCGTCCCATCGGCCCGCCTCGACGGCAATGGAAGCGCTGGAAACGACCCCCGCCATGTACCAAGCCTCGAGCTCGTTGCCCGAGCAATAGTCCTTGAGCCGCTCGAACCAGCTGCGGGCCTCCTCCAACTCCCAGTCGTAGAGGGCGATGGCACCGAGATTGTTCATCGCCCGCGCCGCATACTCGCCCACGTCGGAGTCGACACCGAGTCTCACCGCATCCTCGACCATCAGTCTCCCGGCGCGGTCACCGTTGAGCCAGCGACTCGTGCCCAGGGTGGTCAGGGTGTTGACCTCGATGTCGACCGCGCCGCACGACCTGGCGATCTCAAGTGCCCTCTCGGCGAGTGAGATCGACTCTTCTGCCTCGCCCCTCACCCCACGGACCGCGGCTGCCACCTGAAGTGCCACAGCCAGCTCCACACAGGGTTGCTCCGAAGCCAGCACCTCGATCGCGGCCTCGGCCTCTTCGAGGGCGTAGGTGAACTCGTTGAGGCGGGCTTCGAAAAAGGCCACCCACGCCCGAGCCCGGGCCTCCTGTCGTGGGGTGGCGGCCAGATCCAGACGCCTCCGGCTGAGCTGGACCGCGATCTCGAAGTCGTTGATGAATAGATGCTCTTGGGCCGCTTCCAACAGCAACCGGGCCAGGTCGGCCCTGTCGATCATGGAGTCGTATTCGAGGGCGTTGTCGAAGTGGAACGCGGCCTCTCTATGGGCCCCGGCCTTGGATGCGTCGGTGCCAGCCATCAGCGAGTACCGGATGGCGCGTTGCGGGTCGTGGGCACCGGTGCTGTGGTAGGCCAGCCGGACTATGTCCGGCGAGTCTTCCGCATGCCCCTCCAGGACACCCAGGAGACGTCGGTGGAGTCGTTGCTTGAGCGCCGGCGGCATGGCCTGGACCAGACTCTGTCTGATCAGCTCATGGCGGCAGGAGACATGATCCCGGGACGACACCAGGAGTCTGCGCTGAAATGCCAGGTCGGTGTGGGAACCGCTCGGGTCTCCCAGCTCGGCCAGGGTGTCACGGGAAAGCCCTTCGGGGTTCAAGGCGACCATTCGGAGCAGCTCAAGTGTCGCGTCGGGCAACTGCTCTGCGTTGGCCAGGACGGCATTCTGGACGGACGGCGGCACATCGAGGCCCGGGTACCGGAGCAGCTCCTCGATGAAGAACGGGTTTCCGAGCGTCGCCCGGTACAGCTTCTCGGCGTCGACCACACTGCGCGACACGAGCTGGCGAACCCCGTCCATGCTCAATGCCGGCACGTCGATCCGGACGGCCGCGGGACCGAGATCGGCGACCACCAGTCGCAGGCGGGGATTGACGTCGAGCTCTTCGGGGCGGTAGGTGATGATCAGGATGCTCCCTGTGGCGGCGACTCTCCGGCCCAAGTAGCGGGCGAGCCCGAGCGTGGCCTCGTCCGCCCAGTGCAGGTCCTCGAGCACGAGGACGACACGATCGTTCTTGATCAAGTCGAGCATGCCGGCATACACCGGCATTCGCCCCCGTCCGAGCCTCACGTCCTGGCGGAGGTCGTCGGGAAGCTCGTCGATCAGGTCGAACAGAGGCCCGAAGGCGGCAGGTATGTCCAGTGGCTCACACGCCGAGATCAAGATCCGGTGACGGTGGTCCAGGTCGTCCAGGAACGCCCGAATCAAGGAGGTCTTCCCGTGCCCGGCCTCGCCCGACACGAGGACGACCGCTCCAGACGAAGGCTCGGCGAACGCTTCCTCGAGTGCCTCGATTTGTCGCTCCCGCTCGACCAGTGAGACCGGTGGCATATGAACCGTGAACAGTACCCCTGCGGGAGGGAGCCGTCTATGGGCTACCCCTCACCGGTCCTTGCCCAGCGCCGCGCGCACGAAGCCCGACACCTCCGCCACCAGACCGTCTCGGTCGAGCTCCCCGTCCGGCCGGTACCACCGCTCGATGGCGTTGAGAATCGAAAGGATGAAAATCGAGCTCGTCTTGGGGTCGACGGAGGGATGGAACGAGCCCTCTGCCACTCCCTCCCGGATCACGACGCGGAAGCCTTCCTCGTAGTGATCACGGGCCTCAACGATGCGGGACCGATAGCTGGGGTCCAGCATCCGGGCCTCGTTGAGGAACGTGCGAGCCACTTCGATGTTGTCGACCACTACGTCGACATGGCCGGCGATCAGCGCATCGAGTCGGTCGACTGCAGTCCCCTCGCCTGTGAGAGCCTTCTCCGCCGACTCCTCGAACAGACGGGCGCCCTCCTCGACGACCTCGACCAGGAGGTCTTGCTTGGAGGTGACGTGGGAGTAGAGAGATGAGCCAAGCAGTCCGAGCTCTCT
>CAZAHX010000255.1:0-3435 GCA_964485005.1 uncultured Acidimicrobiaceae bacterium
GAGCAGGTCATCGACTCCGACGCCCTGATCCATTACGCCCGAGAGATGGGGATCGACCTGGTCATAACGGCCGGCGACCATTTCTTCCACGGCCGGGGCAAGCGAATCGGCGTCTTGGTGGGCCAAGGTCTCGATGACTGAAACTTTGGCGAACCCAGGGTTCCACACCGCGTATAGCGTGGTCTTGAACCCTGGGTTCGCCAAAGAGCGCGCTCAGGCCGGTGCAAATCCCCGGTTGACCGCCTCGTAGGGCTCGTCGGGGGAGAACGCCTGGAGGAGATTACGGCCTAGCAGGTCGTCCTCGCTCACCCGGGCCTCCAACCGCTCGAACTGGGACTCGTCGTCACAGTCGTAGAAGACCATCTCGTCACGGGTCCCGATGTATCGGTAGTCCCCGAAACGGGGAAGCCGGCTCACTCCTCGTCTGGCTCCACTACCCCGGTTTCAACCTCGGCGCCGCAGTTGGGGCAGATCGCCGTGGCCACCTTGCCAACGATGAAGTTGAAGCCGCACTCGGGGCAGTCGACCTTGGGCATCGGCTCCTCGACCGGAGGGGGCGGAGGTGGAGGCTGCGGCTGCGCGACGCCGGCGCCGGCAGCGCCGGGAGCGGTTTGATAACCGCCCACGTTGGATGGCCCCTGTTGGGCCCCGTTCCTCACCACATTCACCGAACCGCACACCGGGCATGCGTAGCGTCCCGGCCCGGCCACGTCGAACTGGGTGCGGCAGGCGCCGCAGCGAACCCTCATTCCTCTTCTCCTGGGTCTGTCGTCAAGTCAACCGGCTCGCCCACCGCCCCGATCGCCATCAGATAGTCGGCTTCGAGCCGGAGAACGGCCTCGATTTCACCATGAGAGTAGGCCACACCGTGTCTTGCCTCGATTTGGTCGGCGATGTAACCCACCGAGGCCTCGTGCCCGCCCGCCACCGTCTCCACCGGGTTTCGACGGTCCTCCTGGGCAAGACCCTGCAGATAGAAGACCTCCCACTCCAGAATGCGTTTCACGTCGTCCTTGGTGAGACCGGTCTGCTCGGGTAGCCGCTCCATGATGTGCTTGACCGCATCGTCGACCACATACTCCAGCGGCTCGTAACTGGGCCGACGCTTCGACTCCTGCCACACCATCATCGCCACGATCACCAGCAACAGCCCTACCAAGAGGGCGACGAAGGCGACCACGGCCGCAGGTGACATGCCCGCAAGTCAAGCGGATCAAGCGTGAGTAGATGACGTCGCTGAGCGACGTCATCTACTCACGCTTGAGCCAGATTCGACCTAGAAGGCCTCCACGGGGAGTTCCATCAGCGAGCCGTCCTCCTCGGCCGCCAAGTGACGGCGTGCCCCCACCTTGGGGGCGATGTGGTCGAGGAACCAGCGCGCCGACTCCACCTTGCCCCGGTAGAAGGGGTCGTCATCCATCTTGGGGAATGCGATCTCGGCGTGACGCAGCATCAGCCAGGCGATCACCACCTCGGCGATCGACTCGAGGAGCCCGTTGGCGTGGAGACCCACCTCGTAGATGCGCTCCTTGTCACCGCCGAGGTGGGCGATGAGGTCCTCCACCATCAGCCCGACCTGGCCCTGGGCGTCGTCGAGGACCGTCCCCAGGATCTCCCGCTCCGCTGCCAGCGGATCGTCGTCGGCCCCGCCCTTGACGAACTCGGTGATCTCGGCGGCCAACCGGGCCAACTCGGCGCCCTGGTCGCGGGCGATCTTGCGGAAGAAGAGATCCAGCGCCTGGATCCCCGTCGTTCCCTCGTAAATGGTGTCGATCTTGGCGTCCCTCAGGTACTGCTCGATCGGGTAATCCTGGGTGTATCCGGACCCGCCGAACACCTGCAGGGAGCTGGCCAACAGCTCGTAGGCCTTCTCCGACGCATACCCCTTGACCAGGGGCAGGAGCAGATCGTTGCGCTGCTCCCAGCTGGTGTCGTCGGGATGCATCTGCGCCTGGTCCTGGACCCATGCTGTGTACATGACCAGGGCCCGCAGTCCCTCGGCGTGCGCCTTCTGCGCCATGAGCATCCGGCGCACGTTGGGATGGCGGACGATCGGCACCCTCGGGGCGCTCTTGTCGTTGGCCTCGGCCAGATCGGCTCCCTGGAGACGCTGCTTGGCGTACTCGAGGGCGTTGAGATAGCCGGTGGACAGGGTGCCCATCGCCTTGGCCCCGATCATCATCCGGGCGTACTCGATGACCCGGAACATCTGACGGATCCCGTCGTGGCGGTCCCCCACCAGATAGCCGATGGCCGGCCCGTCGAGACCGAAGGTCATTTCACAAGTGGTGGAGCCCTTCAGCCCCATCTTCTTCTCCACGTTGGTGGCGTACACCCCGTTTCGCCTGCCCAGGGAGCCGTCCTCGTTGATCAGATACTTGGGGACGACGAACAGGGACAGCCCCTTGGTGCCAGGACCTGCCCCCTCCGGGCGGGCGAGGACCAGGTGGACGATGTTCTCGGTGGCGTCGTGCTCCCCACCGGTGATGAACCGTTTCACCCCCTCGATGTGCCAGGTGCCGTCACCCTGGTCGATGGCTTTGGTGGTGCTCGCCCCCACATCGGACCCGGCGTCGGGCTCGGTGAGGATCATGGTTCCCGCCCACTCCCGGTCCATCCAGAGACGCGCCAGCTCCTTCTGCTGCTCGGTGCCCTCCTCGAAGAGGACCCGGGCGAAGAGACCGCCCCCGGCGTAGAAGGTGACGGTGGTGTTGGCGGCGAGGAGCATCTCCTGGGTCGCCCAGTGCACCGTGGGGGGGATGGGCATCCCGCCCATCCCCTCGGGGAGACCGAGCCGGCTCCAGCCGCCTTGCTTGTGGGCGCGGACGGCGTTCTTCACTCCCTCGGGCAGCTTTATCTCACCGTCGACCAACTCGAGCGGGGTGCGGTCGGCCTCGGCGTAGACGGCGCCGAATTCCTCCCGGGCCAGCCGCTCCATCTCGGTGAGGATGTCGGTGACGGTGTCCCGGTCGAGGGCATCGGCCCACGCCGGGTGGCCCAGATAGTCCTGGATTTCGAGGACCTCGTAGAGGTTGAACTCGATGTCACGCAGGTTGGCCTTGTAATGACTCATGCTCGCTCCCTATTTGAGCATTCACTCTAATTTGAGGAAACGCTCAACGGAACCGTGTTCTTCCCATCCCCCTAATCTGCGTGCATGCGATATCGGGCCGGTTTGGAGACCCAGGAGAAGATCCTCACCGCCACCCGCAGCCTCATCGCCGACACCGGACTGGAAGGGACCACCATCAAGGCGATCTGTGAACGGTCCGGCGTCTTGCCCGGCAGCTTCTACAACCTCTTCGACTCGAAGGAGCAGGCGGTGCTCACCGTGGTGCGTGAGGCGATCGACGCCGTCGACCCCGACCCTGACCACTTGGGCAAGGAGAGTCTGTCCGACCTCGTGGACGCCTATGTCCGTTTCGTCACCGAGCA
>CAZAHX010000256.1:0-3417 GCA_964485005.1 uncultured Acidimicrobiaceae bacterium
GAATGCGACGCAGGACAGTGCTGGTGGCGGTAACGGCGATGGTGGCCGCGGTGTTTCCGATCGCCCCGGCGGTGGCCCAGGAGGAGACGACACCGATTTATGAGGTCCAGGGTTCGGGCACCTCATCGGGACTCGTCGGCCAGGTGGTCACGGTCGACGGGGTCGTCGTCGGCGACTTCCAGGGCAATGACGTAGTCGGGTCACAACTCGGTGGTTTCCATCTCCAGGAGGCGGTAGGCGACGGCGACGACGCCACATCGGACGGGATCTTCGTCTTCGCTCCCGGCGCGCCCAACGTCATGGTCGGTGACCTCGTCGAGGTCACCGGAACGGTGGTCGAGTTCGATCAGATGACCCAGATCACCAATGTGGATTTGACCACGATGACCGTCGACTCCGAGAACGGATCAGTGTTGGAACCCACCGGGGTGTCCCTACCGGTGACCGATCAGTCCGACTGGGAGGCGTACGAGGGGATGCTGGTCACCTTCTCCGATCAGCAGCTCTACATCTCGGAGTTCTTCAACTACGACCGCACCGGGGAGGTCGTTCTCACCACTGCCCGGCAGTTCCAGGGGACCCAGGTCGCCGAGCCCGGTGACGCGGCCAACGACGTCGCCGAGGCCAACGCCCTGAGCCGGGTCACCCTCGACGACGGTCGCCTCTCCCAAAACCCGGATCCGGCCCTTCATCCCGATGGGACGGAGTTCACACTCACCAATACCTTCCGGGGCGGTGACATCCTCGAGGACGTCACGGGGGTGATGCACGAGGGCCGCCCCTTCTCCGCCTTCTTCCCCCCCAGAATCGCTTACCGGATCCACCCCACCACCGGGGCGACTCACATCGTGGACAACCCGCGGCCGAGTTCGCCCGACCCGATCGGTGGGGAGGTGCGAGTGGCAACGTTCAACGTCCTCAACTTCTTCACCCATCTCGACAACTCGAGTACCGGTGATATCTGCGGGCCGACCGGAAACCTGGAGTGCCGCGGTGCCGACACCGCGGAGGAGCTGGAGCGGCAGCTCGACAAGCTCGTGGCGGGGATCATCGCCCTCGACGCCGACATCGTCGGCATCCAGGAGATCGAGAACGACATCCGCCACCGGCCCGAAGATGGCAGCCGGGCGCATGACGCCGTCCGCACACTCGTGGAGGCTCTCAACGAGGCCCAAGGCCAGGGGACCTGGGCATGGGTCGGTCCGGCCACTCACTACAACGATTACCCGGTACGCAACGACATCATCTATCGCACCAAATCCGTGGTCCCGATAGGCCAGGCCGTTGCATTGGAGCACGAGGCGTTTGACCAGACGCGGGGCGATGACATCGAGCCGGTGGGCAGACCGCCCCTCGCGCAGCGATTCAGAGCCTTGATCCATCAGGTGAGCCCCAAACCCTTCGTCGTCGTGGTCAACCACTTCAAATCGAAGGGATCCCCGTGTGACGTGCTCGGCGACCCCGACGAGGGTGACGGCCAGGGGAACTGCAACCTGACCCGGGTGGCCCAGGCAGAGGCACTCCTCGAGTTCATCAACGACCTCGATGAGAGGTCCGACGGGGTCTTGGCCATCGGAGACTTCAACAGCTACGCCATGGAAGATCCCATGGACACGTTGAAGGCAGGGGGCCTCACTGACCTGGTCGGCTCGACCGTTGGCGACGAGGCTTACACGTTCGTGTTCGATGGCCAGCTGGGGACCCTCGACTACATCCTGGCCAATCCGGCGATGTTCGAGATGGTCACGGGAGTCACCATCTTCCACATCAACGCCGACGAGCCCGACATCCTCGACTACGACACCTCGTTCAAGAAAGACGCCCAGGACGCCCTCTACGAGCCGCTCCCCTACCGGGTGTCCGACCACGACCCGGTGATCGTGGGGTTGTCCTTCGGCGGGCCGGGTGGCGGGTAGGGCGGGTCTCGGTTTCGGGCTGCTCAGTGCCCAGACCCAACCCGGCGAGACCGGATGGGCGAGGGCCTATGAAGAGACGCTCCGCATCGCAACCGATGCGGAGCGTCTCGGCTACAGCTCGATCTGGACCACCGAGCACCACTTCGTCGACGACGGGTACATGCCCTCGCTCATGGTGGTCTCCGCGGCCCTGGCCGCGGTCACGGACACCATCGAGATCGGCACCGGGGTGCTCCTCGCCCCCCTCCATCACCCGCTAAGGCTCGCCGAGGACGCCGCAACGGTCGATCTCATCAGCAGCGAGCGGCTCGTCCTCGGGCTCGGGCTCGGCTGGAGCGAGGTCGAGTTTGAGGCGATGGGCGCCGAAATGGGCCAGCGAGGTCGGACGATGGAGGAGGTGTTGGAGATCCTCCCCCGGGCGTGGTCGGGCATGCCGTTCCGGCACCAAGGGGTGGTGTACGACTTCCCCGAGCTGGCGGTACGGCCCACCCCGACCCGACGCATCCCCATCCTCATCGGCGGGAACGCCGAGCCGGCGATACGCCGGGCGGCCCGGCTCGCCGACGGGATCTTCGCCAACGCCACGGTGGAGCGCTTCCTCGAGCAGATGGGCTGGATCGAGGACGAGCTGGAGAAGGCCGGCCGGGACCGGGAGGAGTTCCGCATCATTCACTACTCGGTGCTCTTCCCCGGGGACTCCGAAGAGGAGGCGTGGGAGGAAGGGCTCACCCACCTCTGGCAGATGATGTGGAAGTACAGCGACATGGAGGCCTCCGCATCCCGACCCGGGCCGGCGCCGGAAGCACCACCACTCACCGACGCCAAGCTCGGGGCACTGCGTCGCCGCTCCACAATCGCCGGCACGTCGGACCAGATCGTCGAGAAGCTCCTCGACATCAGGGACAAGTCGGGGATGAACGTCGAGTTCGTGGCGCGCAGCTACTTCCCCACCATGGAATACGGCGAGCAGCTCGAGCTGATGGAGAAGCTCGCCACCGAAGTGGCGCCCCACATCTGAGTGCCAGGAAGCCGAGTCGGATCGGGGGAGGGAGGAAGGAGCTCCCTCCCCCTGCTCGTCTCAGAGCTGTCCGGGTATGAAAAAGACAGCCGAAGCCTCCGAGTTTCCAACCCGTTTGGTCGGCCGCCGGGATACCCACGATTCCCCCCGGGCAAACACGGCTCTCAGAGTGGTTAGGGCGGGAGATCAGCACCCGCGAACGCGTTTGCCGCCCTCCCCTATCGGGTAATCAATGACCAGCAAGGCTTACCAGGAAAGGAGTTTGAGCCATGCAGGAACGTCACAACTGGAAGTACGACTGGAACGACCGTCTTCAGGACCAAGGCACCTGGGATCGCGTCAGGGGCAACATCCGCTCCACGTGGGGCGACTTGACCGACCAAGAGGTCGAGCAGGCCCGAGGCAACTGGGATCAGTTCGTCGGGACCGTCAAGGAGAAGACCGGGGAGACCGCAGACGCCATCGAGCGCAAGTTCGAGGACT
>CAZAHX010000257.1:0-3349 GCA_964485005.1 uncultured Acidimicrobiaceae bacterium
CCTCGGACATGAGCACCACGCGTCTGACCCGTCACATCCGGGCACCCAGGGAAAGGGTCTATGAAGCGTTGCTCGATGCAGAAGCGGTTCAACAGTGGATGGTGCCCGATCACATGACGAGCAAGGTCCATTCGTTCGATGCACGCGAGGGTGGAACATTTCGGATCACGCTGACCTACGACATACCCACTAGCGCAGGGAAGACCAACCCCCAGAGCGACTCGTTCCATGGCCAATTCGTCAAGCTGGTACCCGATTCAGAAATCGTCCAAGTCGTCGAATTCGAGAGCAGCGACCCAGCGATGGCGGGCGAGATGACCATCACATATACGCTCACCGACAACGAGGACGGTGACACCTGCCTGGTGGGTGTCCACGAGAACCTCCCGCCCGGCCTCTCGCCTGCTCAGAACGAGCTGGGCTGGCGCATGTCGATCGACAAACTCGCCAGGCTGGTCGAAAGCGTCGAGTAGCCCGGCGCGAAATCCCCCTCCACATACTCGGTATGTAGTACATTTGAATACTGGGTATGTAAACCGACCGAAGGAGTGAGGACTTGGGACTCAAGGAGGGATTGCTGTGTCTCCTGGCCACCGGGGACAGCCATGGGTACGAGCTGAAGACCGAATTGGAGGCGACCACCGGTGACACCTGGCAGATCAACATCGGTCAGATCTATACGACCTTGCAGCGGCTGGAAAGGGACGGGCTGGTGGTCCACGCCGACAACGAAAGCGGCCGCGTCGTCTACACGCTCACCGAGGCCGGGCGTCTCGCCGCTTCGGAGTGGATGGCCAAGCCGGTCGAACTGGCCGTCGCCGGCAGGGACGAGATCTCGCTGAAGATCCTGATGGCAGTTAGATCTGGCGTCGACGACCCGCGACGCGTCGTCGAACGACAGCGTGGATCGACCATGGCCCTGCTCCAGGACTACACCACCCTGAAGACCGGCGACGACGAGGACATTGGCTGGCTCTTGTACCTCGACCGATTGATCTTCAGCGCCGAGGCCGAGTTGAGATGGCTGGACAGGGTGGAGAGTCGTCTCGAGGCCATGCCGGCGCAGACCAAGAAGATTGGCGATCTCCGACAGATCGAGACACAAGAGGAGGTGAGCAGATGAGGACACCGGTGTTGTCGCTGCGACGGGTGGGGAAGACCCACGGGAGCGGTGCCCAGCGGGTCGATGCCTTAGTCGATGTCGACCTCGACCTCATGTCCGGTGAGCTGGTGGCGGTGACCGGCCGATCCGGCTCGGGCAAGACCACCCTGCTCAACCTGGCGGGGGCCCTCGACGAGCCCACCACGGGTGAGGTGATAGTCGAGGGCCGGAACCTGGCTGTGCTCTCCAAGAACGAGCTAGCAGGGGTGCGCCGGATGTCGGTGGGGTATGTGTTCCAGCAGTTCAATCTGCTCCCCTCGCTCACCGCCGCCGAGAATGTCTCGCTCCCCTTGGAACTCGACGGTATGAAACCGGCAGAGGCGCGGGGCTTCGCCGAGATCTCCCTCGCCGAGCTCGGGCTGGCCGGCATGGAGGACAGGTATCCCGATCAACTCTCCGGAGGGGAGCAGCAGCGAGTGGCCATCGCTCGCGGTTTGGTGGGACCCCGCTCGGTGCTGCTCGCCGATGAGCCAACGGGAGCCCTCGACGAGGCAACCAGCGAGTCGATCCTCCGTGCCCTCCGAGCCAGGTGTGATGACGGCGCCGCTGCCTTGTTGGTCACCCATGAGCCTGCCTATGCGGCCTGGGCCGACCGCGTGGTGAGGCTCCGTGACGGTCGGGTTGAGGGGATCTCGGTCCGCTCGATGACACCGATGTCAACCGCGGACCTGCATTGAGCGGGAGAAGAGCCGCCCTCAAGGTGGCCGCCAAGAACGCCCTTCGCAATCGGAAGCGGACCATCTTCTTGGTCCTGCTGGTGGCGGTCCCGGTGGCGCTCGGCGTGGTTGTCGCCGGCATCGTCCGTGCCAGCAATTTCACCCCAGAGGAGGGGGCGCAGCTCGAGTTCGGAACCGCAGAGGTCACCATCCGGGTCGACGGTGGGGAGGAGGTTCAAGACTGGGTGTACGAGAACGCCAAGGCGATCGATCCCGCCCTCAGCCTCACCGACTTCCGCCGCTCAGGTATCCGACTCGAGGACTTCCAGTTCGCGCTGGCCTCCGATGTCGACCTGGCTCACCCGCTGACCGACGGAATGCTGGTCGTTTTGGACGGTGAGGTTCCAGACGCTCCCGGTGAGGCTGCGATATCTCCGCGGGTCGCGGACAACATGGATCTGGAGATTGGTGATCGAAGGGAGTTTGACGATCTGGCGGTGGGTGAAGTGGAGATCGTGGGAATCGTCAGCGAGCCCATCGCCAACTCCGATGCCACCGTCCTTCTCTGGCCTGGCGCCTTGGAAGAAGAGGAGCCGTTCACCACAGTCCTGATGGGTGGAGAGGGCGCGGAGGCGGCCGCCGCCCGTCTCGACGAGCTCTGGTGGAGCGAGGGCCGAGAACAGTTCTGGCCCGAGTCCGCCGTCGATCCCAAGCCAGTCGAGTTGCGTGGCCTTGAGGACGAGTTCTACGTGTTCCTCACCGAGAGACAGATCGAGGAGCTGGTCGAGCTGGCCAGGGCGGATCCCCAGGGAGGACTCGAAGCCGTCTACCAGCGCGCCTTCGAAATGGTGTACGGGTCGGGAGGACCTCCGCAACTGGCGGGTGTCTACATGGAGACCCGCAGTCAGCGTCTCAGTCAGGGAAGCTTCGAATCCAACTCCGCATTGCTCTCCACCGCAGCTTCCACACTGCTACTCATCGAGGTGGCATTCATCACCGGTGCCGCCTTCGCGGCAGGGACGCGAAGACGTCTGCGCGAGATCGGCCTCCTCGGCGCCAGCGGAGCGTCGGAGAAGCACATCCGCACCATCGTTATCGGCGAAGGTCTCACCATCGGCTTGATCGGTTCTGGTCTCGGGATCCTGCTCGGGATCGCGGTGCTCCTCCTCGGGCGCCCCATCCTTCACCGCTTTGTCACCCGTCTCATCACGGGTCTCGGGGTCAGCGTCTCCGACGTCCTGGGGCCGGTGGCGGTCGCCCTGGTGTCAGTGTTGATCGCGGTGTGGATCCCGGCGAAGACCGCATCAAAGATCCCCACCACCACCGCCTTGCAGGGACGAATGCCCTCCTCCCCTCCGCGAAGATGGGTGATCCCCGCCGGTTTGACCGCCTCTGTTCTCGGTGGCCTCCTCATCACGGTGTCGATTGCCTCGACCAGCAACTTCTCCCCGGCACTGGTAGCGATCGGTGGGGTGATGGTGGTTGGTGGCGTCGCCATGCTCGCCAGCCCGATCCTGGCCGGTGTCAGCAC
>CAZAHX010000258.1:0-3348 GCA_964485005.1 uncultured Acidimicrobiaceae bacterium
CGACTTCGAAGGAGAACCACATGCGAAGACTTCTGACCCTCGTAGCGATACTTGCTTTGCTCGTCTCCGCCTGTGGGGGTGGGGGTTCCGGCGAAGACGACACCGCGACCACGCCGGTGGACGACTCCCCGACCACCACGGCGGACGACGGCGACGACGGTGAGGCGACCGACGATCCGGCCACCACGGTCACCGTGGGGATGCTGACGACACTCTCCGGCAATGCGGCATATCTGGGTGAGGACACCGAGAAGGGCTTCGAGCTGGCCCTGCAGATGGCAGGTGCTGACAACGTCGAGCTGGTCATCGCCGACGATGCCCAGGATCCGGAGGGAGCACAGCAGCTCGCCAATCGGATGATCGAACGTGACGGTGTCCAGGTCATGACCGGGATCGTCTTCTCCGACGTGGCCATGGCGGTGGTGCCAGATGTGGTCGACCGGGACATCATCTATCTCAGCTCCAACGCCGGCCCGTCACCGCTGGCTGGTGAGTCCTGTCACGAGAACTACTTCGTGGTGTCATGGCAGAACGACAATCCCGCGGAGGCGGTGGGTCAATACGCCACAGATCAGGGTTTCGAGAATGTCATCGGCATCGCACCCAACTATCAGGCCGGACAGGACAGTGTCAACGGGTTCCGCCGCACCTTTGGCGAGCTCCAGAACGAGTTCTACACAGAGCTGGGCGCCACCGACTACGCCCAGACCATCGCCCAGATCCGCACCGAGAGCCCCGACGCGGTCTACTTCTTCTATCCCGGTGGCATGGGTATCGCCTTCGTCCAGCAGTACATCGAGTCGGGGTTGGCTGAGGAGATTCCCATATTCGGGCCGACCTTCTCCTTCGATGAGACGCTGGTCGATGCGATTGGAGAGGCAGCCGTTGGGCTGAAGAACGGGTCGTTCTGGGCACCTGACATGGACCACCCGGCGAACACAGAGTTCGTGGAGGCCTATCGGGCCGAATACGGGGTGACACCGACGAACTACGCCGCCCAGGGTTACGACACCGGGAATCTGCTGTTGTCCGCGCTGGAGTCCGTCGACTACGACACCTCCGACGTGGACGCGTTGCGGGAGGCGATCCGGGCCGCCGACTTCGACAGCGTCCGCGGTGACTTCTCGTTCGCCAACAACCAGCATCCCATCCAGGACTGGCACATTCTCGAGGTGGTCCCGGGTGAGGAAGAGGGTGACTACACCAACACCATCATCGAGACCGTGCTCACCGATCATGTCGATGCATATGCAGCAGAGTGCGAGATGGCCGGATAGGGCGAACCTGTCGATCCCGGGATCGTGTGGTCGGAGCTCTGGGTCGGACCTGTCGATCCCGGGGATCGTGTAGTTGGAACTCTTCCTGGAACAGGCGCTGAACGGGCTCCAGTCCGGTTTCACCCTGTTCATGATCGCCGCCGGGCTGACCCTCATCTTCGGCATGATGGGGGTGCTCAACCTCGCCCACGGGTCGTTGTTCATGGTGGGCGCCTATGTCGCCGCCGACGTCGGCTCCCGCACCGGTAGTTTCGAGCTCGCCCTCCTGGCTGGAGTGGTGGGGGCCGCGGTGACCGGAGCCGTCATGGAGGTCCTGGTGATCCGTCCCCTGTACCGTCGTGACCATCTCGATCAGGTGCTGGCCACTTTCGCCGTGGTGTTGATCGCGAATCAGGCGGTGCAGATGGTGTGGGGGCGCCGGCCGCAGACCGTCTCCAGGCCGGGATGGCTCGAGGGCTCGGTGACGGTGCTTCCCGGCGTGCAGTATCCGATCTACCGGTTGGCCATAATCCTGGCCGGGGTGTTCGCGCTGGTCGTTCTCTGGCTTCTCATCGACAAGACCAAGATCGGCATGTGGATCAGAGCGGGGAACACCAACCGGGAGCTGCTCGGGGCTCTGGGGGTGAATGTCGCGTTGCTCTACACCCTGGTGTTTGCGATCGGCGCCGGTCTGGCCGGCTTTGCCGGGGTGGTGGCGGCGCCCTACCTGACCGTCGAGTCGGGGATGGGCGACAACTTCCTGATCCTCAGCTTCGTGGTGATCGTCATCGGGGGCATCGGGTCGATAAAGGGCGCGTTCATCGCCTCCCTGATCGTGGGTTTGGCCCAGACCTATTCCCACACCTATCTGCCTGGCGTGGTGGGGAACTTCACCGACCCTTCGGCGGCGGCGGCCATCGGGTCTTCACTGGCATCCGCCTCGATCTATCTGGTCATGGTGGTCGTCCTGCTGGTCAGGCCCCAGGGTCTCTACGGGGCGAAGCTGGCCGGATGAGGACCGTCGACCCGGCCACGTCTTCGGTAGAGGTCGACGGGTTGGCCTTCGTCTCCAGACGGCCGTTGCTGCTCACCGCAGCAGTGCTCGCCGTGGTCGGCCTGTCGCCTCCGGTCGCCGACTCGCTGGGCATGGGGTACCTGCAGGGGAGCCTCACCCGGGTGGTCATTCTCGGGATGGCGGCGGTGGCCCTCGACTTCATCGTGGGTTACGGAGGGTTGATCAGCCTCGGTCACGCCCTGTTCGTCGGTGTCGGCTCATACACCGCGGGGATCCTGATCTACAACCTGTCGCAGGGGATGGGGCCGGGGGCCGATCAGGCCCTGGTGGTCTGGCCGTTGGCGATCGGGGTGGGGGCCCTGATCGGGCTGGGGCTCGGTGTCCTCGCCCTCCGCACCCGTGGCGTCTATTTCATCATGGTCACCCTCGCCTTCAACCAGATGATGTTCTTCCTGTTCAACAGTCTGGAGGCATACGGCGGTGACGACGGGGTGCGACTGGCCAGTCGCAACCGACTGGGACCGCGGTCCCACGACCATGACAAGGTCTTCTTCAAACTCAGCGTCGCACAACTGGTGCTGGTCGTGGTCGGGTTCAATCTGTTGATCCGGTCCCGGTTCGGGTGGGTCATACGCGGGGCGCGCGACAACGACCGCCGGATGCGGGCCATCGGGGTGCGCACCCGGCGCTATCAGGTGACCGCCTTCGTCGTTGCGGCTGCGGTGGCGGCCCTGGCCGGGGCGCTGGCAGTGAACGAGTCGCAGTTCCTCTCACCGGGGATCTCACACTGGACGGTGTCCGGTGAGCTGCTGGTGATGGTGTTGGTGGGGGGTCTGGGAAGTCTCATCGGCGGTGTGATCGGTGCCGCGGTGCTGTTGGTTCTCGAGGAGCTCGCCATCGATTTCACGTCCGACTGGCAGTTCTATGTGGGGATCGGTCTCATCCTGGTTCTGCTGATCGCCAGACGAGGCGTGGCCGGGGTCATCCTGGGGAGGCATCGCAATGTCTAGTGCTCTGGCGGGCTGCGGGCTCGACAAGCACTTCGGGAGTCTGCATGTCACCCGCTCTGTCGACATC
>CAZAHX010000259.1:0-3331 GCA_964485005.1 uncultured Acidimicrobiaceae bacterium
GGGATCGCACTCCATCTCCTCGAAGACGATCCCCTCACGGTCGAGGTCGGCGGTGACGGCGGGGTGGATGGGCATGATTGGATGGTAAGAATCACCGGGCTCGGGCGGCAACAGCATGGCATAGTCCTGACATGGGTGAGTATGACGCCAGGACATACGGACGGATTTGGGCCGAAGACTATGACCGCATCTTCCCCGGGACCGATCCGGCGCAGATCGACCTGCTGGCGACCTTGGCCGGAGATCCCCCTCGTGCTCTGGAGCTTGCCATTGGCACTGGCAGGCTGGCCCTGCCGCTACGCGAGCGGGGGGTTGAGGTCTCCGGGATCGACATCTCGGAGGAGATGGTGGCCAAGCTGAAGGAAAAGCCCGGGGGAGAGGGGATCCAGGTGGTGATGGGCGATTTCGCCGACGTCGACATCGACGGCCAGTTCCCGCTGATCTACCTGGCCTTCAACACCCTCTTCGGCTTGCTCAGCCAGGAGCGCCAGATCACCTGCTTCGAGAACGTGGCCGCCCATCTCGAGCGCGGAGGCAGGTTCGTCATCGATTGCTTCGTTCCCGACATGACCAGGTTCGACAAGTTCAACACCCGGGCCGGGGTATTCACCCGGGAGGAGTCACCAGGGCTCGAGTTGACCGTGCATCAGCCGGACTCCCAGCGGGTCGAGAGCACAATCGTGCGGTTCATGGACGATGGCGTCTCCAGGCTCCCGGTCTCGATTCGCTATGCCTGGCCTTCAGAGCTCGATTTGATGGCCCGGCTCGCCGGTCTCGGCCTCGAGGAGCGGTGGGAGTGGTACGACAAGACTCCCTTCAGCGACTCCTCTGGCCGGCACGTCAGCGTCTATCGCAAGCCGGGGTGAGACTCAGCCGGAGGTCTCGACCTCGTGCTCGTGGTCATGCTCGTGTTGCTGGCCGTTGCCCGCTTCTTGCTGGGCGAGCTGGGCTCGCACCTCGTCCATGTCGAGCTCCTTGACCTGGGAGATGAGGTCTTCGAACACATGTCCGGGGAGGGCGCCGGGCTGGGCGAAGAGCACGATCTGGTCGCGGAAGACCATGAGGGTTGGGATGGAGCGGATCCCGAACTGCATGGCCAGCTCCTGTTCGACATCGGTGTCCACCTTGGCGAAGACGATGTCGTCGTACTTTTCCGAGGCCTCCTCGAAAATGGGGGCGAACATGCGGCACGGACCGCACCATTCCGCCCAGAAGTCCACGATGACGGTCTCGTTGTCCTCGACGGTCTCTTCGAAGTTCTCTTTGGTGAGGGCGACAGTCGCCACGATTCAGGCCTTTCCTGGAAGGGGGTGTGTGTCAAGGGTAAACACTTGGTATCGGTTTTCTGTTCCCGGCGCAGATCGGTGAACGCCCATAATCCACGTTATGTTAAGTACACGGACGGGACAACAAGTCTGCCTGGTACGGCGTCAGGGCGAGGCTATCCCCTACTTCTCGACCCGGAACCCGATCTCCACCTCGACCTGCCAGCGGTCGATGGTGGCATCCGGGTTCAGGTTTGCCCTGATGTCGGTGACCTGCATCCAGCTGTGGCCCCGGATGGTGTCACCGGAGGTGTCGAGGGCAGCACGGACCGCTCCTTCGAAGCCGTCTGCGGACTCCCCCGCCACCTTGATCATCTTGAATGCCGATGTCTCCGCCATCTGCTGCTCCTTTGTGTTTGTCTCGAACTCTCCGTCCTCGTACCCTCGGTAGCCACCCGCCAAACGATCGAGCCCACGTGACCGACGACAAGAGACTGCTACGACGCATAGACAAGCAACGTGAGGAAGAGTCACGCTGGCTGCAGAAGGTGCTCTTCTCTCTGAGCAAGGCACGGGAAGCCCGTGAGAAGCTCACCGAGCTCTCCGGTGAGGAGCTCAACCCGTTGATCACCCTCGACGACGGGAGCCAGATCGAGCTGGACAAGCTGGAGAGCATCATCGAGGGCCGCGTCGAAGATCTCATGGACGGCCTGGGGCGCGGCGTCTACGGCAGACGCAAGGGCTGAAGCCCTCGATTTGGCTGGTCCCCGTTCGGGCTTAGCCTGCCTTTGAATGTCGACCTCTCCCCGCCAGGTCCCCGCCGATGTCGCCCTCCTCGGCAAGGGCCGGCATCTCATAGCCCGCCTGCTGAGACGGGCGCCCAAGGAGTTCGCCGTGGGCGGCGTGGAAACCTTGCTCTACGCGGCGATGACCATCGCCTCCTCGTACGTCGTGGGCTGGATCACCGACTCGGTGCTCATCCCCGCGGTGGCGGCCAGGGAGGTCGGGGTGGCGACCCTGGCAGGCGCAGCGGGCGCGGTGATCGGGGTGGCGGCGGCCCGGGCCCTCGGGATCACCCTGCGGAGAAGCGGCGCCTACTACGCCACTCATCGTCTCCAGTACCGGGACCGGATCGAGGTCACCGATCGCTACCTCGACCTCCCATTGGAATGGCACCGGCGTCACTCCACGGGCCAGCTCCTGGCCAACACCAACGAGGATGTCGAAGCCGCCGCCTTCATCGCCGCCCCCCTCCCCATGGCGTTCGGAGTTGTGGTGATGCTGATCGGAACCGGTGTCCTGCTCCTGCTCACCGATCCCTACCTGGCTTTGGTCGGGTTCCTGGTCCTGCCCGGGCTGCTGGTGGCGAACTACTTCTTCCAGCGGCGGATGCGGGCAGTAGCCGCCCGGGCGCAACGGCTCCGTGCCGAGGTGGCCGACATCGCCCACGAGTCGTTCGACGCCGCGCTGGTGGTCAAGACCCTGGGCCGTGAGAGCGACGAGGTGGGCAGGTTCGGCGAGCGCTCCGACGAGTTGCGCGACCGGATGGTCGAGGTGGGGCGGCTGCGTGCCGCTTTCGATCCCCTCATCGAGGCACTGCCCAGCATCGGGATTCTGGCCGTCCTGGCGGTGGGTGCCTGGCGCGTCGACCAGGGCGCCCTCACTCCGGGGTCACTGATCACCTTCGCCTACCTGTTCCGGCTGGTCGCCCTCCCCATGCGGGTGTTCGGTTGGCTGCTCGGCGAGCTCCCCCGCTCTGTGGTCGGCATGGAACGCGTCGAGGCCGTGCTCGGGGAGGGAAGCCGCTTCACCTATGGGGAGACCAGACCGGGCGGTCGGGGCGGGGCGGAGTCCGAGGCGGAGAGTCTCGCCTATCTCTACCCCGACTCCGGTTATCAGGACCTGGGAGGGCTCGCAGCCGGTGAGGATCACGGGGAGTCTGCGGAGCGACGGGGCCTGGAGTCGGTGAGCCTCAGGGTCACCCCGTCGAAGACGGTGGCCCTGGTGGGTCCGACCGGGTCGGGCAAGTCGACGGTGGCCCACCTCCTCGCCCGTCTCTTCGATCC
>CAZAHX010000260.1:0-3320 GCA_964485005.1 uncultured Acidimicrobiaceae bacterium
ATCGATGTCACCGTTGATCAGGGCCAGAGCGGCCGCGTCCTGACTCCCATAGACACTGAAGAGCATGTCCGAGAGGAACGGGCCTTCCGGATACTCATAGAGGACCTCCTGGGAGGGCTCTCCACCCCAGGTCTCCTCCCATCCCTTCTCGGGATGGGACAGGTGGATGACCCCATTGGCGTACACCGTGTACTGGGCACCTTCAAAGCTGTAGCTCTCACTCTTCACGTTGCGCACGAAAGCGCCCGGCTCTCGCTCAGCCATCACCGTGGGCCCAAACGAGGGAGCTCCCAGTCCGGACACCGCGTAGAGGTCTCCGGCTTCGGTGGCCGCCGCGACATGCTCCGCCCAGAAGTGCTCCGGGAAGATCGGGGCAAATGCCGTGTTGAACTGCCACACGGCCAGACCGGGCTGGCCGTTCCACACCAGTCTCACCGTGTAGTCGTCCACCGCCTCCACCTCGAGCAGACCCAGGACGGACTCACTCTCCTCCGTCGCCGGATCATCCTCGGCGGCCCGTGGCCACAAATCGAGCATGTTCCCCGCCAGGTTCAGATCACGAGCTGTCTGGAATGTGAATACGACGTCATCGGCGTCCACCGCCTCCCCGTCACTCCAAGTCAACCCCTCACGCAGGGGGACCTCGATGACCCAGTTGTCCCCTTCGGCCGCTCCGAGGGGTGGCTCGATGGGCTCGGCCAGCACGGGAGCATGGACGTAGGACGGCAGTGCCAGCGTGTACAGGGCCGCCGCCTGGCCACCAAGCACATAGCCGTTGTAGACGTCTGACTCGGGGTCCAGATAGGCCCAGACGTTGTCGGTGGTCGGATCGCTGATGATGCCGGTCTGATAAGTGAAGCCGGAAGGGAGCGGCGCTGCGGTGGTGGGAGTGCCGCCGGTATCGGTTGGGCCGGGTGCTGGGCTAGTCGTCCCCTCGGGGGCCACTTGACAGCTGGCCATCACCACCGTCATGACCACGGCGAGTGCGAGCCACCTCCAACTGGAACCTGTGCCACTCACAGACGACGAGACTAGGCCACCCGAACCCGCACTGGCGGCCGTTCCGAGATTCTCCGTTGCTACTTGCGAGTGCGAACCCGCTTCCGACGGGAGACGAGGGTCGGCGAGATGATACCGGTCACCACCGAGATGAAGCCGATCACGACGTAAGAAGCCCCCCCGTCTCCCTCAGGCCGAGCCGGGCTCGATGACCACGATGAGCCCGAAGGCGAGCACCATCACCCCGAGAAAGATCATCCCCGGCTGGACATCGAAGGGAAGCCCTGCTTCCGCCAGATAGAGGAGACCGAGCCCGAGGGTGACGATCGCGATCAGCGGGGTGTGCCCCAGCCCGAGCACTGTGGTCGTCTCGCCGGTGAGAGAAATCTGCCGCCAAGGTCTCTTCGCACGTCCCATAAACCTTCCTCAGAGCCGGGATGTCGCGAGCACCACCTGAACCCACCACCAAATACAGGCCCTAGAGCATCAGGAACGCGAAAAGGGGCCCCGTCACGGGGCCCCTTTCCACTGTCTTATTGCTCGGACTCTAGAAGTCCATGTCGTGGCCGCCGTGGCCACCGCCGCCGGCCATGGCGGGAGTTTCCTCGGGCTGCTCGGCGACGAGGGCCTCGGTCGTCAGCAGCAAGGCGGCGATCGACGCCGAGTTCTGCAAGGTCGACCGGGTGACCTTGGCGGGATCGATGATCCCGGCCACAAGCAGATCCTCGTGCTTGCCGGTCATGGCGTTGAAGCCCATGCTGTCAGAGGCGTTCCGCACCTGCTCGACAATCACACCGCCTTCGAAGCCGGCGTTGGTGGCGATCTGGCGGAGCGGCTCCTCCATCGACTTGCGAACGATCATGCGACCGGTCTTCTCGTCGTCGGTGCCGCCACGCAGCTTGTCGATGGCCGTCTGGGCCCGGAGAAGGGCGACACCACCACCAGGCACGACACCCTCCTCGACCGCGGCACGCGCCGCCTGGACGGCATCCTCGATGCGGTGCTTCTTCTCCTTCAGCTCGACCTCGGTGGCCGCGCCGGCCTTGATCACGACAACACCGCCGGACAGCTTGGCGAGACGCTCCTGGAGCTTCTCGCGGTCCCAGTCCGAGTCGGTGTTCTCGATCTCACGCTCGATCTGCTTGATCCGGGCCTTGACGTCGGCTTCGGTGCCGTCACCATCGATCATGGTGGTGTTGTCCTTGGAGACCACCACCTTGCGGGCCTTGCCCAGCAGCTCGAGGGTGACGTTCTCCAGCTTGAGACCGACCTCCTCGGAGATCACGGTGCCACCGGTGAGGATGGCGATGTCCTGGAGCATGGCCTTGCGCCGCTCCCCGAACCCGGGGGCCTTGACGGCGACCGACTGGAAGGTGCCGCGGATCTTGTTGACGACGAGCGTGGCCAGAGCCTCGCCCTCGACGTCCTCGGCCACCACCAGCACCGCGCGGCCCGACTGCATCACCTTCTCCAGAACAGGGACCAGGTCGTTGACCGAGCCGATCTTCTGGTTGGCGATGAGGATGTAGGGGTCCTCGAGCACCGCCTCCTGACGGTCGGGATCGGTGATGAAGTAGGGGGAGATGTAGCCCTTGTCGAACTGCATGCCCTCGGTGAACTCGAGCTCGAGACCGAAGGTCTGGCCCTCCTCCACCGTGATCACACCGTCCTTGCCGACACGGTCCATGGCCTCGGCGATGATCTCGCCGATGGAGGTGTCGTTGTTGGCCGAGATCGACGCCACGTGGGCGATCTCCTCGCTGGTCTCGATGTCACGGGCTTGGTCGCCGATGGACTTGACCGCGGCCTCGACGGCGGACTCGATGCCCCTCTTCAGCTCCATGGGGTTGGCCCCTGCCGCCACCTGGCGCAGACCCTCTTTCACCATGGCCTGGGCCAGCACCGTCGCCGTGGTGGTGCCGTCACCGGCCACGTTGTCGGTCTTGTTGGCCACCTCGTAGGCGAGCTTGGCCCCCATGTTCTCGTAGGGATCGTCGAGCTCGATCTCCTTGGCGATGGTGACTCCGTCGTTGGTGATCGTGGGTGCGCCCCACTTCTTCTCGAGAACGACGTTGCGGCCCTTGGGGCCCAGTGTCACCTTTACGGTGTCGGCGAGCTTGTCTACACCCGCCTGTAGGCCCTTACGGGCCTCCTCGCTGAAGCGAAGATCCTTCGCTGCCATTTCCTATCAGCTCCTCAGTTGACGATTGCGAGAATGTCGCGCTCGGAGAGGACGAGGTATTCGTCCGAGTCGAGCTTGACCTCGGTGCCTGCGAACTTCGAGTAGAGGACGCGGTCCCCCACCGAGACATCCATCTGGA
>CAZAHX010000261.1:0-3269 GCA_964485005.1 uncultured Acidimicrobiaceae bacterium
AGTTCCATCGTCATTGGTGGGCCCCCTACCGGGAGGTGAACAGCCGGTTCGCCGACACGACGGTGCGCCACATCGACCCCAACGACGTGGTTTGGGTCCAGGATTACCAGCTCCAGCTGGCCCCGGCGATGATCCGCGAGCGGGCCAAGGTGCACCGCATCGGCTTCTATTTGCACATCCCCTTCCCGCCTTTCGAGCTGTTCGCCAAGCTGCCCTGGCGACAGCAGGTGATCGAGGGCCTCCTCGGGGCAGACGTCATCTCCTTCCAGTCCCGATCGAGCCGCACCAACTTCTCCTTGGCGGCACGCCGCCTCACCGAGGCGCAGGGGACCACCCGCGAACTCCGCTGGCAGGGACGGGAGGTCCAGCTTCAGGTGGCGCCGATCGGGATCGATACCTCTCTCTTCGAGCAGCTCGGAGGATCGGAACGGGTCCGTGAGCACGCCGCCCACATCCGCTCCGAGCTCGACGATCCCCGCTCGGTGATTCTCGGAGTGGACCGTCTCGACTACACCAAGGGCATCGACCTGAGAATCAGGGCGATCAAGACCCTGTTCGATCGTCGGCCCGAGTTGGTGGGACAGGTGTCCTTCATCCAGATCGCAGTGCCGAGCCGACAGGACGTCTCGGCATACCAACGGATCCGAAGGGACATCGAGGGGATGGTGGGCCGGATCAACGGCGATCTCGCCGAGGTGGGCCGACCTCCGATCCACTATCTCTACCGGAGCTTCCCGACCGAGGAGCTGGTCGGCTACTACCGGGCGGCCGACGTGATGCTGGTCACGCCGCTGCGCGACGGGATGAACCTGGTGTCCAAGGAGTACGTGGCCACCAGGTACGACAACACCGGAGCTCTCGTCCTCAGCGAGTTCGCCGGTGCCGCCGAGGAGCTGAGTCACGCCCTGGTAGTGAATCCCCACGATCTCGATGCCCTGGCCGACACCCTGGGACGAGCCGTTTCGATGGATCCCGCGGAACAGTCGAGGAGGATGAAGGCACTGCGCCGGACCGTGGCCTCCAAGGACGTGTTCTGGTGGGCCGATCGATGCCTGCAGGCACTCGGGCTGGAGAGCTGATTGGGCACCTTTCGCCGCGTCCGTGACTGATAGCGTTCGCTCCGTGCCGGAGCAGGCCAGGGGAACCGACTACGAGGGACTGAGACGAGCCTTCACCTGGCGGATCCCGGAGATGTTCAATATGGGGACCGCCTCCACCGGCGCCCATTCCCCTGATCGCGTCGCGCTCGTCACCGTCGCCGCCGACGGTTCGGCCGCCGAGACCACCTACGGGGACCTGGACAGGCTGTCCAATCGACTGGCCAACGGTCTCGCCGGTCTGGGCGTCTCCCGGGGAGACCGGGTCGGGGTGGTCGTGCCCCAGTCGCTGGAAACGGGTCTGGCCCATCTCGCCGTATGGAAGCTGGGGGCGGTATCGCTCCCGCTCGCCGCTCTCTTCGGCCCCGACGCCTTGGGCTATCGTCTCGCCGACTCGGAGGCCGGTCTGGTGGTGACTACGCCGGAGAACGTGGACAAGGTGAAGGAGGCGGCCCCAGATCTGCCCCTGGTGGTGACCGGGGCCCAGTTCGACGATCTGATCTCACAGTCCTCCTCGCGGCCCCCGGAAGTGCACACCAATGCCGAGGACCCCGCCTATCTCATCTACACCTCGGGCACGACGGGCCCGCCCAAGGGGGCCGTGCACGCACACCGCTCTCTCTTCGGGCATCTGCCGGGTTTCGAGTGCTATTACGAGTTCGCGTCGGCGGCTCCAGAGGGGCGAGCCGATCTGGCCACCCTGCCCGGCGTCGTCGCTGATCCCGATCGTCACGACCTCATCTGGACACCGGCCGATTGGGCCTGGATCGGAGGTCTCATGGACGTACTGATGCCAGCGTGGTTCTTCGGCATGACCGTGGTCACCGCCGACAGGGACTTCGACCCGGAGTGGGCGGCCGACCTGATGGCGGATCATGGCGTGACCCTCAGCTTCCTACCTCCCACAGCGTTGAAGATGATGCGGGCCGCCGGGGTCTCCCGGGCCGGGGATCTGTTGCTGCGAGCGGTGTTCTCAGGCGGAGAGCCGTTGGGGGAGGAGATGCTGTCTTGGGCTTCGGAGCATCTCGGCGTCGGGATCAACGAGGGCTACGGCCAGACCGAGTGCAACCTGGTCATCGGCAACTGCGGCTCTGTGTGGCCGGTGCGGCCTGGGTCGATGGGTAGGGCGGTTCCCGGCCACGAGATCCAGGTGCAGGACGAGGACGGGCAGCGTCTCGTCGGCGAGGTCGGGGAGATCTCCGTGCTCCGTCCCGATCCCGTGATGATGCTGGAGTACTGGGGCCGGCCCGATGCCACCGGGGAGAAGTACCGGGGAGACTGGCTGTTGACCGGGGACCTCGGTATGGAGGACGAGGACGGCTATCTCTGGTTCAAGAGCCGCAAGGACGATGTCATCTCCTCCATGGGATATCGCATCGGCCCCGGAGAGATCGAGGAGTCGCTCATGGGTCATCCCGCAGTGGCCATGTGCGCGGTCATCGGGGTGCCCGACGAGATCCGGGGTGAGGTCCCCGCCGCCTTCGTGGTCCCCCGTAGCGGCGTAGTCCCCGACGAGGATCTGATCGCCGATCTCCAGCAGCACGTCCGGGTTCGCCTCGCCGCCCACGAAGTTCCTCGGCGCATCGAGTTCGTGGACGACTTGCCCCGCACCACCACCGGCAAGATCATGCGTCGGGCGTTGCGGGCCGGGGCCGAATCATGAGCTACTCGCACCCCGCCCTGGGAACCATCCTCGGGACCGACCAGTACCAGTTGGCCATGGCCCAGCTCTACTGGAAGGAGGGCCTCGGGGAGAGGGCGGCCCAGTTCGACTACTTCTTCAGGGATTATCCCGACTACGGGACGCACAAGGCGGGATACTGCATCACCGCCGGACTCGGCTGGCTCCTGGAGTGGATGGAGAAGACCCGCTTCGGGCCGGCCGAGATCGAGGCCCTCGACTCCCAGCGGACGCCGCAGGGGGAGCGCCGCTTCGATGCGGAGTTCCTCTCCTGGCTCGCCGACAACGGCGACTTCGGCGGGATCGAGGTGAGGGCGGTCCCGGAGGGTCGGGTGGTACACGCGGACGCTCCGATCGCAGTGGTACGGGGGCCTCTGGCCATGGCTCAGATCCTGGAGACCCCTTTCCTCAACCGGATGAACTACACGACGCTGGTGGCGACGAAGGCGTCCCGGGTCAAGGAGGCGGCGAGAGGCGGAATGGTCCTCGAG
>CAZAHX010000262.1:0-3268 GCA_964485005.1 uncultured Acidimicrobiaceae bacterium
TCGCAACCTGGAAGGCCGGTGGCGTGCTCAAGCGGATCTCGGTGACCCCGATCACGTCCGGGCAGCTCATCGTCGGCGAGGCGATCCCAAGGGCCGTCCTGGGGATGGTCGCAGTAATCGGATTCCTGGTGGCAGGGAACCTCCTCGGTGCCAACGTCCGTCTTGGTGTCGAGCTGATTCCGCTTCTGTTGGTGATGGTGATGGTCACCTTCACCGGCCTCGGTGTCTCGTTCGTCGTTGCCGGGTCGACCAGCAGCCCCCAAAACGCCAACGCAGTGGACACCGCGGTCAACTGGCCTCTTTACCTCCTTACCGGAGCACTGTTCCCCCTCGCCGCCTTCCCAACCTGGTTGCAGAACATCTCCCAGTTCATCCCCTACACCGGGCTCATCGCCACGGTGAGGGGGCTGGTCCTGGAGGGACGCCCGCTCACCGACTTCGGCGCCGAGCTGGCTATCGGACTTGCGTGGATAGCCATCCTTCTGCTGCTCGCCGCCCGCACTTACAGGTTCGTGAAATGACCACACCCACCATGCCTCTGCTCCGGGCCAGCTACAAGATGATGATCCGTTCCCGGGGGGTGCTCTTCGCCATCATGACCTCCGCCCTCTATATCGCCTTCTTCGGGCTGATCGAAGACCTCGGGTTCGGGATTGGAGACGTGACCATCGACTTCTTCGACTTCGTGCTTCCCGGCTTCGCCGTCTTCCTGATGGTCTATCAGATCCAGGACATCACGGTGGCGGTTGCGTCCAGCTTCAAGGTCCGTGGCATCCTGAAACGACTGGCCACTACCCCCCTGTCCCCCATCCGGTTCATCGCGGTGCAAGGGGCGACCTATGTCGGGCTCGGTGTAGTGGCTTCGCTTCTCGTACTCGCCATCGGCACCCTGGTCGGAGGCAACCTGACGATCACCGCCCATATTCTCTGGCTGATCCCGCTCGTCGCCCTGGTCGCGGTCACCTCGATAGCGCTCGGCTACGCCATCGCCGGGTTCAGCCCCAACCCCCAGACCGCCCAAAATATCGGCGCCACCGTCACATTCCTCATGTTCGGCTTCGCCGGTGTCATGTTCCCCATCGCCGCCCTCCCCGGCGCCCTACCCGACATAGTGGTCTATGCGGTACCCCACACCGCCCTAATCGAGGTGATCAGAGGAATCGCCCTTTACGGCGACCCGATCACCGGCTACGGAACCCAACTCATCATCGGGTTGGGTTGGCTGGCCGGCGCCCTCCTGATCGCCTCGGTCTTCTATCGGTTCACCGACGACCACTGATCGTCCGCCAAGAGTCGCCGGGCGATGCTGAGACACTCCGCAAGCTGTTCTCGGAGGTGTACTCGGACACGATGTTCGATGCCCTCCACAACGACCCGTCCTGGATGCCAAGGCTGTCCTTCGTCGCTCTCGGCGAAGGCCCGGAGGTCATCGGCCACGTGGCCGCCACCCGGGGCCAGGTCGCCATGGCCGATGTAATCGCCCTGGTGGCGCCGGCCGTCGATCCAGCACACCGGCCGAGGAGTGGGCCAGGCTCTCATGCATTCAGTCCTCGGCGCCGCCGAAGCCCGCGGCGAGCCACTGATCGGCCTGGTCGCCATGCCGCCGGAGTGGTATGCGCAGTTCGGATTCGTAGCCGGCGAGGAGCACTCGATCACCCCGTCGGTGGGAGGCTGGAAGGTCACGCTGTCCGCCTCGTCCTATTAGCTTCTCAGGGTGCCCTTGACCGCAACCACAGCTCTCGCGCTGATCTGTGGCCTGCTGGTCGCTAGCTGCACGGCATCGCAGTCGGAGGAGGATCGAGAACCAACCTCGACGTCGGCGGCGACGCCGGTCACATCAGTCACCGCGACCACCGCCACGGAAGACGACTTGCCGGTCGAAAATCAGCCTTTGCCCACGCTGGCCTTTGTCACCGATTACGGCGGGAGCGGGTTCGATTATGCCCTGGCTGTTGCCGTGGCGGGGTCGGGCGACATCCTGGTGGCTGCCGACTATCGCAGCCCAGACTCGAACAACGGCGACGTGGTGTTGTTGAGGTTCTCACCCGCGGGCGAGCTGATGTGGGCCAAGTCTTGGGGCGGGAGCGACCAGGATCATCCACTGCGCAACACCCTTGCGGTCGACGAAGACGGGGCGGCTCTCATGGGTGCGGCCATCTACGACCCCACCACCCAGGATCGGGACCTGGCTCTTCTCAAATTCAACCCGGATGGGGAGCTTCTTTGGCAGAAGGTGGGGCTCGACGTGGACGGTGAGCAGCGACCCCACAGCGTTTTGCTCGGCGGCTCCGGCAACGTCTATCTCGCCGGTCACCACGAGGTCGAGCACAATCATCGTCTCCTGTTGCTGAAATTCAACAGCGACGGTCAGGCCATCTGGCAACGGGCGCTGGCCGCGGACGGCTCGATCGAGAGCGCTTACGCAGCGGCACTCGATCCTGACGAAAACCTCATCGTGTCCGGTAATGCCGGCGAGGCGGGCGAGGTCGACGCTCTGATTGTGAAGCTTGACTCCAACGGGGCCGTGTTATGGCAGAGGAAGTGGGGCGCATCCCAACATCCTGAGAGGGCGACCGATGTGGTTACCGACTCTGACGGCAACATTTACGTGTCGGGACCGGTGGTCGGTGTGGGCGACGGTGGCGACTCGACTTTTGTCTTGAAACTAGATGGTGACGGGACCCTGCTCTGGGCCAGGATCTGGCGAGTCCCGGGCAATGAGATCTGGGCCCACGGGGCCGAGTTCACCGAGTCCGGGCTCCTTGTCATCTCGGGCTTCATAGGCAGCGTGGTCGCCGAAGGCGAGAGTTTGTCGGACAGTGGCTACGTCCTGGGCATCTCCACCGAAGGGGACTTGCTGTGGCAGGCAGCAGTGGGCAGTAACAGAACGGAGTCGATCGAAGGCCTCAGATTGAGTAACGACGGCGGGCTGATCGCGGTTGGGCAAGGGGCCAGGGCGGACCTTACCGTGGCGCCGCTCAACGGTGAGTTCCTTGTGACCGATATCGAGCTGAAGCAAACCCTCCTAGCAGCCACCGAGTTGGACCTGCCCTTTGTCGACGCCGGGTTCGACATCGGTGACGCAGGGGGACAACTAGGTGGTGTCGCCGGTGCCGACGTCATCCTGATACGTCTGCTGCTTCCCTGACCAGGAGCGCTCGTTGATAAGCCTCCTGGTTACTCAATTGAATTCGAGCCGCGACAGCCACCGGTGCCAGGGCCTTTGGTAGCGGGGGCGGGATTTGAACCCGCGACCTTCGGGTTATGA
>CAZAHX010000263.1:0-3250 GCA_964485005.1 uncultured Acidimicrobiaceae bacterium
TGGATGACGGCCGAGGAAGCGGAACGACGGTTCGGCCTCGACCGTGCCGGCTTCATCCAGCGGATGGCCCCGTCGATGCTGGTTGGGCTGGCAGGCAGCGCCGGGGCCGCCATCGTCAAACCCGAGGCATTGGTGGCGGCTCTGGCCTGGTCCGGGATGTGGGTGCTGGCGCCACTGATCGCCCAACGGGTGAGCACTCCCCGTCCCGTCAAGGTGGCGGACCCGCCCACCCCGGCGGAGAGGGAGGCCCTGCGGCTGACCGCCCGGCGGACCTGGCGATACTTCGAGACCTTCGTCACCGAAGAGGACAACTGGCTGCCACCCGACAACTTCCAGGAGGATCTGGGTCAGGTCGCCCACCGCACCTCGCCCACCAACATCGGGCTCTATCTGCTGGCGGTGCTCTCGGCCCGGGAGTTCGGCTGGATCGGTCTCGATGAGACCGTGACCCGGCTCGAGGACACCGTCGCCACGCTCGACCGTCTGCAACGCTTCCATGGGCACTTCTTCAACTGGTACGACACCAGGTCCTGTGATCCCCTTGCCCCCCGATACGTGTCGAGTGTGGACAGCGGCAACCTGGCCGGCCATCTGCTCGCCGTCTCCCAGGGCTGTGAGCGTCTCCGCCGACTCGAGCCGGGCGCCGAGGTGACTGACGGCATCAGAGATGCGGCGCTGCTGCTGCGGGAGGCGGCCGAGTCGTTGGCCGCCGGCTCCCACATCGAGGTGGTCTCACCGCGGGAGCTGGACCGGGCCCTCGCCGAGTTCCTCGGATCCCTGCGCGCCGGGGAGGTCGCGGGACGAGCACGTCTCGGCGACATGCTCGCCGAGGTGGAGACCGTGGCCGATATCGCTCGCACCCTGGCCACCAGGGATGGTGCCGAGGAGCTGGCGGTGTGCGCCGAGGCTTTGCTGTCCACCGTGCGGGGCCACCTCCAGGACCAGGAGGCGTTGCAGGCCGAGACCGGCCCCGACCACCTCTCCAAACGTCTCGCTGTCCTCGCCGAGAGGACACTCGCCCTCGCAGCCGAGATGGATTTCTCGTTTCTGATGAGCCGTGAGAACAAGCTGCTGGCCGTGGGCTACCAGGTCGACGAGAGCGCCATCGACCAGAGCCATTTCGACTTGCTCGCCTCGGAGGCCCGGCTCGCCAGTTTCGTGGGTATCGCCAAGGGCGACCTCCCCCCCAGTCACTGGTTCCGACTGGGTCGGTCGATGACCCCGATGGGTGTGGATGCCGCCCTGATCTCCTGGTCGGGATCGATGTTCGAATACCTGATGCCGCTGCTGGTCATGCGCTCTCCGCCGGAGAGCATTCTCGAGACGACCTACCGGGCGGTGGTGCGACGTCAGATCGAGTACGGGAACGAGCGAGAGATACCTTGGGGGATCTCCGAGTCGGCCTATGCGGCCCGTGACATCGCTCTCGTCTACCAGTACCGCGCCTTTGGTGTCCCCGGCCTCGGGTTCGAGCGGGGTCTGAGTCAGGATCTGGTAGTGGCGCCATACGCGACGATGTTGGCGACGATGGTCGAGCCCCGAGAAGCGTTGGCCAACCTGAGCCGGCTCGACAGCCTGGGGGCGATGGGCAGCCTCGGTTACTACGAGGCGCTCGATTTCACCCCGACCCGGTTACCCGAGAACGGAGAGCCTGTCCTCGTGCGCACCTATATGGCTCACCACCAGGCCATGTCGCTCGTCTCCCTGACCAACGTCGTCTTCGACGGGCTGTGCCGGGACCTGTTCCACTCCGATCCGTCGGTGCGGGGAGCCGAACTGCTGTTACACGAGAGAGTCCCCCGCGATGTCGAGGTGGCCCGGCCCCGGGCCGAGGAAGTCGCCTCGTCGTCACGTCCTCTCGAAGAGGCGAGAGACGTCGTTCGTCGCGTTTCGTCTCCGCACGGCCCGGTCCCGGAAACACACGCCCTGTCCAATGGTCGTCTCAGCACCGTGATCACCGCCGCCGGTTCCGGTTACAGCCAATGGCAGGGGTTGGCGGTCAACCGTTGGCGGGAGGACACCACGAGGGACAACTTCGGCAGCTACCTCTTCTTGAGGGACGGGTCGGGGCGAACCTGGTCGGCCGGTTACCAGCCGACGCTGGCCGAGCCCGACTCCTACGAGGTGCTCTACAGCGAGGACAAGGCGGAGATCTCCCGTCGTGACGGGAGCGTCTCGACGAGGTTGACCGTGGTGCTGTCAGAGGAGGACGACGCCGAGGTCCGTAGGGTGAGCCTGACCAATCTGGGCTCTGTTGTCCGAGAAGTCGAGGTCACCTCCTACGCCGAGCTGGTCCTGGCGCCGGCCCGCGCCGATGCCGCCCATCCCGCCTTCTCCAACCTGTTCGTCCAGACCGAGGCCGTGGCCGGCCACGACGCCCTGCTCGCCGGTCGTCGACCCCGCTCCACGGAGGAAGAGACCGTTTGGGCCGGTCATGTCCTCGCGGTCACCGGCGAGGTGGTGGGAGGGCTTCAGTACGAGACGGATCGCGCCCGGTTCCTGGGCCGGGGAAACCAGATCCACCAGGCGGCTGCGGTCGATCGCCCCCTGTCGAACTCGGCGGGGCGTGTACTCGACCCGGTCTTCAGTCTGCGCAGGAAGGTGCGGATCGAGCCCGGCGCAAGCGCCCGGCTCGACTTCACGACCGTGGTCGCCCCCACGCGAACCGAGGTCCTCGATCTGGTCGACAAGTACTCCGACCCGACGGCTTTCGAGCGGTGCTCGACCTTGGCGTGGACCCAGGCCCAAGTCCGCCTTCATCACCTGCGGGTCGATCCCGATCGGGCTCACTTGTTCCAAAGGCTCGCGGGCCCACTGATCTACTTCGATCCGGTGCTGCGGAGCCCGCCCGGTCGGGAGGCGCAGGCCTCAGCCAGTCAGGAGGGCTTGTGGCGACATGGCATCTCCGGGGATTTCCCCATCGTCCTGGTTCGTATCGACCAACCCGAAGAACGCGGGCTGATCCGGGACCTGCTCCGTGCCCAGGAGTACTGGCGGACCAAAGGGCTGGTCGCCGATCTGGTGATCATCAACGAGAAGCCGGGCTCGTACGCCCAGGATCTGCAGCAGGCCATCGAGGAGCTGATCAGGGAGAGCGGCCACGTGGCGGGTGAGGAGACCAATGGAGGGGTCTTCGTCCTCAACGGTCCGCTGCTCACCGCCGAGGACCGAACCACACTCCAGGCGGCGGCGCGGGCGGTGCTGCTCAGCCACCACGGGACCATCGCCGACCAGTTGGCCCGGCCGCCCG
>CAZAHX010000264.1:0-3244 GCA_964485005.1 uncultured Acidimicrobiaceae bacterium
CGGCGAGGTGGTGGTCACCTTCAACCCTGAGGGCGTCTCCTCGGTGGATCTGGCCGACGACGCCTTCGCCGGGCGGTTCGTTGAGCGCTTCGGTCGCCGTTTGCTCCGCGCCGAGGCACCCCGTGCCTGGGGGAGACACATCCCCGAGGCGATCGAGGCCGGAACGCCGGGGCGGCTTCCGGTCGACCTCCGCTCGGTGACCCCGTTCCGGGCCTCGGTGCTGCGGACCACCGCCACCATCCCCAAGGGTGAGGTGCGCGCCTACTCGTGGGTGGCGGCCGAGGTGGACCGGCCCCGAGCGGTAAGGGCGGTGGGCTCGGCGGTGGCCAACAACCCGATCCCTTTGATCATCCCCTGTCACCGGGTGGTCCGCGCCGACGGCAGTGTGGGCAAGTACTCCCTGGGCGGGCCGCACAACAAGCGACTTTTGCTCGCAGGGGAGGGGGCCGACCCCGACTGGCTCGATGGCCTCGCCTCCCAGGGGGTTCGAGTGATGGGCAACCGGACCACCGGGATCGCCTGTCATCCCACCTGCCGGCATGCCCGCCGCTCCAATCCGGAGAACCTGGTGGTGTTCGAGTCGGTAGAGGCGGCAGAAGCAGCCGGGTACCGGCCCTGCAGCCACTGCCGGCCGAAATAGAGACCCGGAGGTCGCGAGGTTGGCAACGCCGGCCGGTCATTGGCTCGGAAGTCGAGGCCCCTCTGGACGCTCGGGTGAAATGATTAGGCGTCGAGATGTGACGGCCGCCCGCGGTGAGCGATATCAACGTTGGTCGATTGGATATGTAGTTTGGGCCACGCCGACCAGCCCCAGGAGGTACCCGTGACCGACACTGCACGACTCGAAGAGCTAGCCCGACAGCTATGTGTGGACAGCATCCGGGCCACGAGCGCCGCGGGCTCCGGGCACCCCACATCTTCGATGTCTGCCGCCCATCTCACGGCAGTCCTGTTCTCGAATCATCTCCGCTACGACCCAGAGAATCCCGACCATGCCGGAAACGATCACTTCGTCATCTCCAAGGGCCATGCCTCCCCTCTGCTCTATTCCCTCTACAAGGCGCTAGGAGTCATCGACGACGACCAGCTTCTCTCCCTGCGGGAGATGGGCAGCCCCCTGGAGGGGCACCCCGCCCCCGTGGAAGGGCTTCCTTGGGTTGAGGTGGCTACCGGATCTCTCGGGCAGGGGCTTCCCATCGGGCTGGGTATGGCCCTCGGGCTGCGGCTCCGCGGTCTCCCGGGCCGGGTGTGGGTCTTGCTGGGAGACTCGGAGATGGCCGAGGGCTCGGTATGGGAGGCCATGGCCAACGCCTCCCACCACCAAGTCGACAACCTGATTGGGATCCTGGACATGAACCGATTGGGGCAGCGAGGTCCCACCATGTTGGGCTGGGACGGCGACGCGTACGTCGCAAGGGCCGAAGCATTCGGCTGGCAGAGCATTCAAGTCGACGGCCACGACGTGGCGGCCATCGATGACGCCTACGAGCTGGCCGCGGGAGCCGACCGACCCACGCTGGTGGTCGCGAAGACAGTGAAGGGATGGGGAGTGTCTTTCCTGGAGAACCAGGACGGCCACCACGGCAAGGCGGTCTCCAAGGACCAGACGGACCAGGCCATAAAGGAATTGGGAGGTCGGCGGTCGCTGAATGTGGTCCCCCCGGATCCGCCGGAAGCCGCCGTATCCAGCGAGGAGGCCGCGTCCTACCAGCGCCCCACGTTCAGCGATCCGATCGCCACCCGCAAGGCATTCGGGCAGGCTCTCGCCGCTCTGGCCCCTTCCCGGCCCGACCTGGTCGTCTTGGACGGCGAGGTCTCCAACTCCACTTACACGGAGGCTTTCGAAGAAGTAGAGGCGGAGCGCTTCCTGGAGATGTACATCGCCGAGCAATGCATGGTGGGTGCTGCGGTTGGTCTCCAGGCGGTCGGTCTCACTCCGGTGGCCGCCACCTTTGCCGCCTTCCTGACCCGGGCCTACGACTTCGTGAGAATGGCGGCGGTCTCTCGAGCCGATGTGGCCCTATCAGGGTCGCATGCCGGGGTCTCTATCGGTGAGGACGGCCCCTCCCAGATGGGCCTGGAGGATCTGGCCATGATGAGAGCCGTCCACGGTTCGACGGTGCTCTATCCGGCCGATGGGAATGCCACGGTGAGCCTCGTCGGCCAGATGCTGGATCGGCCGGGAGTCAGTTATCTGCGGACTACCCGTGAGGACACTCCGCAGCTCTACGGCCCGGACGAGGAGCTGCCTATCGGTGGGAGCAAGACGCTGCGGGCCGGCGACGACGACCGGGCCACGATCATCGGCGCCGGGGTGACTCTTTTCGAGGCGTTGAAGGCGGCCGAGTCACTGTCTGAGGACGAGATCTCAGTCCGGGTTGTCGACGCCTACTCAATCAAGCCGATCGACGAGGAGACGATCCGGCAAGCCATTCGCGAGACTGGCCTGCTGGTTGTCGTCGAGGACCACTGGATCGAGGGAGGCCTGGGAGATGCGGTATTGGCCGCCTTGACTTCTGACGGCAGCCCGCTGACCGGGAAAGTGGTAAAGCTGGCAGTCACCGACATGCCCGGATCGGGAACACCCGAGGAGATGCGGGAGTGGGCCGGTATATCCGCTTCGCGGATCGTGGAAGCTGTCGAGAAGAATCTGTAGCTCCTCCCCCGACACAATCGGCACAGGCTCCGAGTCCGCCTACGGTGGGCAACGAGTCCATTTGAGGAGGATAAACATGCTGCAAGTGTCCGAAAGGGCCGCGGTCGCACTCGAGGCGATCCGTCAGAGCCAAGGAATTCCCGAATCACACGGCATGCGGCTCGGTGCCGCCCAAGATCCCAGCGGCGATCTTGGCATCCGGCTCCATTTCGTCGAAGAAGCCCAAGAGGGAGACCAGGTGGCCGAGCAAGCCGGAACCGAGGTGTATATCGATTCCGAGCTGGCCGAGCCGCTCTCCGACACGGTGATGGACGTTCAGGACACCGAAGAGGGGCTCACCTTCGTGTTCCGCACCCAGGCCCCGGAGGCCTGACCGCAAGGTTCGGCCCTCCCTACCGCCGGGTATCCTTGCCCCGCAATGACTGACAGCGGATCCCATCGAACAGGTTGAGGATTACCGGCAGCAGGCGCTGGGGTCGGCTCCCCGCGTGTCGGTCGAGGCCGGCAGGGAGAGCATCGTCGGACCCGACGGTCTGAGCATCGGCATCGACCACTTCGGGGAGTCGGCGCCCTGGGAGGTGATAGCCG
>CAZAHX010000265.1:0-3237 GCA_964485005.1 uncultured Acidimicrobiaceae bacterium
GCCGTCATCCCATGCCGACTCGCTGGGAGCGTTGCAACGACTTGCCCTCGGTCTGGAGTGACGGCGCGATCATGACTTCGGCCTTCTGGAATTCCTTCACGTCGGAGTAGCCGGTGGTGGCCATGGAGACCCGGAGGGCACCGAAAAGGTTCCGTCTGCCGTCGTTCTCGTGGGCCGGTCCCACCAGAACCTCCTGAAGGGTGCCCCGGTCACCCACCTGGACGCGTGCCCCTCGAGGGAGCGAAGGGTGGAACGTCGCCATGCCCCAGTGATAGCCCCGACCCGGGGCCTCGGTCGCCGAGGCGAGCGGCGAGCCGATCATCACCGCGTCTGCCCCACAGGCGATCGCCTTGGACACGTCCCCGCCAGTGCGCATCCCGCCGTCGGCGATGACGTTGACGTAGCGGCCGGTCTCGTCGAGGTATCGGATCCGGGCCCCGGCGGCATCGGCGATGGCGGTCGCCTGGGGCACCCCAATGCCGAGCACCCCCCGGGTGGTGCAGGCGGCCCCCGGCCCCACCCCGACCAGGACCCCCACCGCCCCGGTGCGCATGAGATGGAGGGCGGTGGAGTAGCTGGCACAGCCCCCGACGATGACAGGGACCTCGCAACCGGCGATGTACTGCTTCAGGTTGAGAGGCTCCTCACGGCTGGAAACGTGCTCGGCGGATACCACCGTCCCCTGGATCACCAGGATGTCGAGACCGGCCTCGAGGGCGAGCGGGGCCCAGCCCTCCACCCGCTGCGGGGTGAGGCTGGCCGCGGTGACGATTCCCTCCGACTTCATCTCCTCGACGCGTCGGCCGATCAACTCGGGCTTGACCGGCTCCAGGTAGATCTCCTGCATGCGACGTGTGGCCTTCTCGTCGGGCAGTTCGGCGATCTCCTCGAAGTAGGGGGTGGGGTCCTCGTAGCGGGTCCACAGCCCTTCGAGGTTGAGCACGGCGAGACCGCCGAGACGGCCGATGATCCCCGCAGTCTGCGGGCTGATCGCCGAGTCCATGGCCGAGCCCATCATGGGAAGTTCGAATCTGTAGCCGTCGAGCTGCCAGGTGATGTCGACGTCGTCAGGGTCACGGGTCCGCCGGGAGGGGACTATCGCGATGTCGTCGAAGCCGAACGCCTGCCGCCCCGACTTGCCTATCCCGATCTCGATCTCCACCTGACCCTCCTGTGACGCCTGGCCGCAGGGTAACAAAGGGAATCGAGACACAGGCAGTAGGCTCCGGTGCGGTGTTGAAACCCTGGTCGGTGGTCGACTTCGTCCTCATCTGGCTGGGGGGCATCCTGGGCGCCGGGGTCATCTACGCCGCGGCCAGGGTTCTCGGCGACGAGGATCTCGCAATAGTCCTTGGTCTCGCCGGTCAATACATCGGCAGTCTCGGAGTCTTCTGGCTTCTTCGTCGCCAGCGATCCCGGCCGGTCGGCTTCAACGTCGAGCCGACCGATGTGCTCTACGTCGGGATCGGGCTTCTGCTCAAGATCGTACTCGCCGTGGTCTTCTTCCCCCTGACCCAGCTCCTCTTCCCCCAGGGGGCCGCCCCGCCCCAGCAGGTCGCCGAGATGTTGGCCGACATCGAATCGTCGCTCCTGCTCAAGCTGGCCTTGGTGCTGGCCTTGGTCCTCCTCGCCCCGATCACCGAGGAGCTCATGCATCGGGGAGTGCTGCTTCAAGCACTGGAGGGTAGAAGCCGGCGATTCGTCATGGTGGTCACCGCCTTAGTGTTCTCACTGGTTCATGTCGTGGGTCTCGATGCGGAGCGACCCTTGGCCGCGGCGGCGGTGGTGCTGCCTCCTATCTTCCTCCTCGGCTTGGCGCTGGCATGGGTGACTCTCCGCGCCAAACGGCTGGGCCCGACGATATTCGTCCACTCGGGATGGAACCTGCTCGCCGTGGTCGTGCTGCTGCTACCCCAGGAGCTTCTGGAGAGCCCGCCGATCTGAGAAGCGCCGCCGGGGCGGCGATCCGATCTATGGAGGCCGTTCCGCTCGGGTGACATAGGTGTGGCCGAGCGGGCTGGTCCATTGGTAGAGCCCCGGCTCCAGGGTCCTCAGCTTCCAACCGTGGTCCTGGAGGATGTGGTCGTGCCGGCAGTTGGGGGCGAGGTTGTTGATGTGGGTCTCGCCGCCCTGTGCCCAGGCGTGGATGTGGTCGATATCGCAGTCTCGGGCCGGCATGCGGCATCCCGGATAGACGCAGGTGGGATTGCGGGCTTCGACGAAGCGGCGTTGCGCTGCGGTGGGCCGTCGCTTCGTGGTTCCCGCCCAGACCGGCAGCCCTGTCTCCGGGTGGGTGACAGTGACCTGCCAGGTTTTGTTCGCCACGGCGACCTGTCGGGAGATGTCGGCGATAAGGGGGCCCCACCCGGGAACCTCTCCAGGATTGTCGTCCAGGGAGGCGAGAGTGGTGAGGTCGATGCGAATGTCGGTGACGCCCTGGGTTCGCCTGGAAGTCGTGGCGCCATCCCCGGCGAGCAGGTCCAAGAAGACGTCGGCGCGGAGTTGGTCCATGGTCCGGGTGTCCCCAGCGACTTTCAGCCTTAGAGCCATGGCGTGGACCCGGCGGTGGGCTTTCACGGCAGCCTGAGGAGGCAGTCGGTCGCCGATGAGGATCGCAGTGCCGTCCGGATTGGCGTCCAGAGCAACCCGCCGCTCCTCTACGCCCGCCTCGAGCTGTCTCTTGGCGGTGTCGGGGTCGGCCTCGATTCCCAGGCGACGTAGCCAGGAAGCCAACTGGCCGGTCGTCATGCCCTCGGCGTGCTCCAGGGCCCGATCGGCGACCTCGGCGGCTGTCTCGGGAGCGAGGTGTGAGGTGGCACGTACGATGGTCCACACCTTGGCCAGGGTCAGCCGGCCCTCCCGGAACGCTTCCAGCACCTCGGGGAGCCGCTCCTCCAGCTCCACGGCCAAACCCAGCTGGGTGTCCGCAGACCGGCGGGTCAGGGTTAGAGCCGCCCGGATCTCATCGGAGGCGAACTCCTGACGCTCGTCGAGACGGATCGCAGGCGAATCAGACGACCCCTCTGCGCAATGGGCCACCTCCACCATGTCGGAGAGCCGCTCCGCCTGATAATGGGAGGCCATCCGGTCATGGGCCCGCAACACCACCACGAGGTCATAGCCGTTCAGTTTGGTGCGGTCGATCGAGGCAAGGATCGCCGCCAAAAACGGGCCAGGGGCAATCGAATCCAGGTCCGGGATCACATCGCGCACCGGCCGATCGATGAAGCCCGGCTC
>CAZAHX010000266.1:0-3230 GCA_964485005.1 uncultured Acidimicrobiaceae bacterium
GGGTCCGGCCTGGTCCCCGATCTCGAGGCTGCCGACGACGACCCCACAGCGATGATCGAACTGCTCTACAAGGCGAGCTTCCGGCGCTTCGAGATGCCAGACCGGAGGACGACGGTGGGGCTGCGTCTCCGGTCGTGGGCGGAGGCGCTGGAGAACGAGGAAGTTCGAGAGCAGATGGTGGAGCGCTGGGAGCGTTACCGACCCATAGCCGAGGGCCTCTGGTCCAAGGCGCGTGCAGAAGGCTTGATTCCGCCCGACCTCGATCCCGACGCCATCGAGAGGGTGATGTTCGCCGTTCACGACGGGCTCGACCTGCAATGGGCTCTCGACCCGACCATTGATATCGAGAAGTGCCGGCAGGTGGTCCTGGCGATGCTCCGGGGATGGTTGTCAGCGGGAAAGGCGGAGCCTTCAGACTCCGGCTGAGGAGGAGATCGATGGATACCGAACAACAGATCACGACCGAGACTCTTGTGGCGCTGGGCGACCGGGCGGCGCTTGATCCCAAGGTCGTTGGCTCCAAGGCTGCCAACCTGGCCAGGCTCGTGCAGGCCGGGTTCCCGGTTCCGGATGGGCTGGTGTTGACCACGATGGCGGATCTGGACGCCGGGCTGACCGATGAGTTGTCCGACCGGATCTTTGAAAGCCTGGGCGACACCCCCGTGGCGGTGCGCTCCTCGGCGACCGCCGAAGACCTGACCGATTCCTCCTACGCAGGACAGTACGAGTCGTACCTCGGAGTGGAGGGACGGGAGCAACTGGCGAGGGCGGTCTTGGCTTGCCTGGCGTCGCTGCACTCGGAGCGGGTGTCGTCATATGCGACTGGCACGGCGGAGGGGTCGATGGCGGTTCTCATCCAGCCCATGGTGGCCGCCAAGGCTGCCGGGGTGGCCTTCTCCGCCAATCCCGTGACCGGGGCGAGGGACGAGGTGGTGGTGAATGCGGTCCCAGGACTGGGAGATCGTCTGGTCGCCGGCGAGACCACACCGGATCAATGGGTCGTCGCCGGCGGCTCCGTGGATGGTGAGGCGGGGGCGTTGACGCCCTCCCAGGTGCACGAGGTTGCCCAGCTGGCCCGCCGAGTTGAGGACCATTTTCGCGTTCCCCAGGACATCGAATGGGCCATCGATGCTGAAACGCTCTGGCTGCTCCAGGCGAGACCGATCACCTCGCTTCCCGAACCACCAATCGAACCGATACCGATCGAGATCGAGATCCCCCCCGGATCCTGGGAGCACGACGCCAGCCATCAACCGGTTCCCCCTCATCCCATCGACTCGGCGGTCCTCAACGCCATCGGACCGGCGATGGAGACGTGGGCGGGCGAGTTCGGCTACCTGTTCGATGGTATCGAGTTCAGAGAGATCGGAGGTTGGACCTACCAGCGGCTCAAGCCGATTGGCGGCAAGGAAGGGCCCGACCTCCCGCGCTGGCTCATGTGGCTGCTGGTGCGGACCGTTCCCATGATCCGACGCCGGCTGGGGACAGCTGCGGAGGCGGTGCGGACCGACAAGGCGGGAAGGTTCATACACCGTTGGTACGACGAGTGGATGCCGGAGCTGGCGGCGTCAATAGGCCGGCTCCAGGCGGTCGACCGGTCGTCGTTGTCCGACGACGAGCTGATCTCACACCTCGACGACACCCTGGCATTGATCCTCCGCGGCATCGAAGTCCATGCCTTGGTTCACGGGTCGTTGGCGCTCATCCTCTACGAGTGGACGACCACTTGCGAGGGTCTCCTCGGCTGGGACATGGCGAAGAGCCTCGAGATCCTGTCCGGGACTTCCTTCAAGTCGACCGAGCCCTCCCGTCGCCTCCACACCCTTACCCAAATGGTGAGAGAAAGGGGAGTCGACCTCGATATCGGGGGAGTGAACGAGAGCGACATCGTGAGTCTGCTCGAGCAGAGGGACGGCGAATTGGCCTCAGCGTTCCGTCAGTATGTGCACGACTACGGGCATCGTGCACTACACGAGATCGCCGAGCCCACCATCGCCGAACGCCCCTCACTCGTCGTTGGCATGATCCGGGATCAGATCGCCACCGGCTATGACCCGGGGAGGATCGACGAAGAGAACCGCCACATGAGAGATGGAGTGGTGGCGAAAGCCCGCGAAGCGTTGAGACGAGACCCGGAGGCCATTCCCGAGTTCGAGCGGGCACTCTCCCGGGCCGTGGCGGCATATCCGGCAAGGGAGGACAACGAGTTCTACACCATGAGCGCCCCGTTCGCCCTGCTGCGCTATGCGGTCCTCGAAGTCGGAGAACGGCTGGCGAACCGAGGAGTGATCGACGCGCGAGACGACGTCATGTTCCTCGACATCGGCGAGGCGAAAGCAGGTCTCACCGACCACGAAGATCGCCGCGATCTGGTCCGTTTCCGCAAAGGTCAGCGGGCTTGGGCCCTGGCCAACCCCGGACCACCCTCCTATGGGAAGGTGTCGGAACCACCAGCCTCCCTGGATTTCCTTCCCAACGACGCCCGGCTCCCGATGGAGGCCATGCTGTGGAGCCTCGAGTCGATCGAAGCGGTCGGAGCGAGCAAGACCACCCAGTTCGACCCCGATCTGATCATCGGCATGTCGGCGTCGCCCGGCTCCTACACGGGACAGGTGCGGGTCATCAGGGACGAGACGGAGTTCGGCAAGCTCCATGCCGGAGACGTGCTCGTCTGTCCCATCACCTCACCGGTCTGGTCGGTGCTGTTCCCCACCATCGGAGCCCTGGTCACCGACACCGGAGGGATTCTCTCCCACCCGGCCATCATCGCCCGGGAGTACCGGATCCCAGCCGTCGTCGCCACCGGCAACGCCACCGAACTACTCACCGACGGTCAGATCGTGACCGTGGACGGGTCGACGGGAACGGTGACCGCACACTGAAATGAGATATCAATGACAGTGAGCACCACGGCGAGCACCCAGCCACGGTGGTCGGCCGCGGGCACGAAGCGGGGAACGTGCTCGCAGCCGTCGCCGGGATTCTCTTCGCGGTCCTATGCCTGGCGCGGGTGCCGATCACCGGCGAGGTCGGGTTGCCCACCTGGGAGGCATCGACCGGCGAGGTCGTCGAGTTCTATCAGAGCCTCACGTTCGACGTAGCGTTCATTGTCGGCATGGGGATGGTCACGATCGGGTGGCTGCTGTTGCTGGTCTTCATCGCCAAGTTCTCGTCTATCGTCGGCCAAGCGGACGGCGGTTCACCATGGCTGGGGCGTCTCATCGTCAGCC
>CAZAHX010000267.1:0-3208 GCA_964485005.1 uncultured Acidimicrobiaceae bacterium
GTGGCGGGCGACTCCCAGTCGATGACGGCGACCAGGTCCTCGCCTTTCCACAGGGTGTTGCCCGGCCAGTAGTCGGTGTGGCTGAAAACCGGCTCGGTGTCCACCCTGTGTTGGAGGAGCTGGAGGCGACGGCGGAGCAGATCCTCACCCAGGGGATGTTCCAGCACCAGTTCGGGGTGCTCCTCCACCTTCCTCATGTCCTCACCCACCCCCTCGGAGAACGTCTCGAGATCGTCCCCATCGATGGTGATGGCGTGGATCCGGGCCAAGGTCGTGGCGAGCTGCTCTGCCCAGTCGAACGGGTGGGACGGCGTCAGATCGGGTGCGCCGTCGACGTAAGAGATGACGATGGCCTGTTCGTCGAAGAGGCTGTCGCTGTCTACCCAGATGAGGGCGGGAGCGGGGATGTTGGACTTCTGCACCAGTTCGAGCGCCCGAGCCTCGCGAGCGGCGGCGTCCTCCCCTCTCTCCGCGTACCAGGGGCCGTACCGCCGCAGGATGTAGCGAGTCGAGCCATCCCTGAGCATGTCGGTGGTGCATCCCAGCCCGCCCTCGATGCGCTGGGCATGGCTCAGGGAGCCGACTCCGAGTGCATCACCGAGACGGGCGAGCTGGTCTGTCGTCGGAGGTGGGGCGTGCTCGGGCATTCCTTTACCTGGCCGGGGGGTGTGCCGGGCACACCCCGAAAGGGTGTTGGTGGAGGTGCGGGGAGTCGAACCCCGGTCCGTCGAGCCGTCAACGTTGGCGTCTCCGAGCGCAGTCGTCAGCGAGCTTCGAGCACAGGGACCCTGACGACCAGTTTCCCTGCGTCTATCCGGAGTTGATCTTGACCGCCCGATCCCGGAGCCCCGGGCGGAGCATCCCGCATTGCGACGCCCGATCCCTACCGGGCGGGAGCCGGCCGGGCGGACGGGCTACTTAATTAGGCAGCCAGTGCGAAGTTGTCTTCGGCACTTATTGGTTGTTCCGGTTTGTTGACGGGGCCCCGGAGACCCCGGCTCGCTTCCAACGCCTCAACACTCGACGTCGAAACCGTTTCACCCCCAATTTGGGTTGTGGCCATAAAGCTACCGGCCAGTCGTTACAACGACAATCTGAAAGGGGGCATTCCGATGCGGCGTTACCCGGCGAACCCAGGGTTGTGGACCACGCTATAAGCGGTCTGGAACCCTGGGTTCGCAATGTCGTGTCGCCTACAGCATCAGGTTCGCCGTCGGCGCGCCGCCCGCTCCATCTCTCGGGCGTGCTCCCGGTCGCGGAGGGTCTGGCGTTTGTCGACCGTGGTCTTGCCCCGGGCCAGCGCCAGCTCGACTTTGGCGTTGCCGTCCCGGAAGTACACCCGCAGCGGGATCAATGTGAGTCCCTTCTCCGCCACCGAGCCCGCGATGCGGTCGATCTCCCGCCGATGCAGCAACAGCTTGCGCTCGCGCTCCGGGTCGTGACCGCCCTCATGGGCGTAGTCATAGGGGCTGATATGGGCCCCCACCAGGAACGCCTCCCCACGACGAATGTCGGCGTAGGAGTCCTTGAGCTCCATCTTGCCCTCCCGGAGCGACTTCACCTCCGAGCCGAGGAGGACCATCCCCGCCTCGAAGGTGTCGACCACGGTGTAGTTGCGACGGGCCCGCCGGTTGGTGGCCACCACCTTGACATGGCCGTCCTCGGCCATCAGAAACCGGTGGGGACCTCGGGACCGCTGCCGTCGGCGTCGCGCAGATAGCGGCTCAGCCCCAGCAACGACCCGATGATGCCGGCCACGGCACCGAAGATGAGGAAGAGGACACCCCAGCGGAAGAACCAGTCGGTCCCCACGTCCAACCTGAACAAGCGGAAGCCGGCGCCGGCCCTGGCCAGATTGGTGGAGCCCAGCCACACGGCGAACACCGCCAGAGAGGCTCCCACCAGACCTTCGACCATGCCCTCGAGCAGGAACGGGACCCTGATGAACCAGTTGGAGGCGCCGACCAGCTTCATGATGGAGACCTCATCCCTCCTGGCGTAGATGGCGAGCCTGATGGTGTTGGCGATGAGGACCACGGCGGCGAGGCCGAGGATCACTGCCATGCCCAGGCCCAGCACGTTGAGCACCGCGGAGAGGTTCTGAAGTTGCTCGATGGAGTCGGCGGCGGTGGTGACCTCCCTCACCACCAGGACGTTCTGCTGGAGCCGGTTCTTGATGATCCCGTGGTTGTCGATGTTGACCAACTCGATGCGCACCGAGGCGGGGAGAATGTTGGGGTCGATGTCCAACAGCTCCTCTTGGCCGGCGAAGAGCTCCTGGTACTCGAGCCACGCCTCCGTCTTGTCCACATACCTGACGTCCTGGACCTCTTCCCAACCCCTCACTTGGGTCATGAGCTGATCGTGGGCGTCGACGGGAACCCCGTCGACTCCGGGGTCCTTGAGGAAGGCGATGACATGGACACCCTCCTGCCAGGCCAGAGTGTTGATGCGGAGGATCTCGTTGACCACCAATGCGCCGAAGGCCAGGGACAGCGAGATGAAGACGGCGAGGATGGCGCCGGCCACGATGAGCATGTTGCGCCGCAATGAAAGGAGCGCTTCCTTGACGAGGAAGAGGAACCGGCTCAATTGCCCATCACCCCCTCGTAGCGACCGGTCTCCTCGTCCCGGGTCACCTTGCCGTGCTCCAAGGCCACCACTCTCCGCTTCATGGCGTCGACGATGGCGTGGTCGTGCGTGGCCATCACCACCGTGGTCCCGGTGCGGTTGATCCGGTCGAGAAGCTTCATCAAACCGACCGAGGTCTTGGGATCGAGGTTCCCGGTGGGCTCGTCGCAGAGCATGATCGGGGGACGGTTGACGAACGATCTCGCCACGGAGACCCGCTGCTGCTCGCCACCGGAGAGCTGACGGGGATAACGGCCCGTCTTGTCGGCGAGACCGACCAGGTCGAGGACCTGCTCCACCTGGTCTTTGATCACCGATGGCGGGCGCCCGAGCACTTCGAGGGCGAAGGCGACGTTCTCGCCCACGGTCTTGTTGGGGAGGAGCTTGTAGTCCTGGAAGACGACCCCGACCGAGCGGCGGAGATAGGGGATCTTCCAGCGAGGGAGGGTGGTGATGTCCTTGCCCGCCACCCACACCCTCCCTCTCGTCACCGGCTCCTCGCGAAGCATCAGGCGGATGAGGGTGGACTTGCCCGATCCCGACGGGCCCACGAGGAAGACGAACTCCCCCTTTGTGA
>CAZAHX010000268.1:0-3195 GCA_964485005.1 uncultured Acidimicrobiaceae bacterium
CGGCTTGGGTCCTTTCTCCTATTACGTGGCGCCCGCCGACGCTCAGGCATTCCGGACCAACGGGCTCGTCCTCGGAGTGGGGATCCTGCTCGACGCCACCGATGCCGCCGGCTCGAAGTGCACGCGGATCGCCGACGCCTGCCCCCTCCAGATCGTCTTCGTCCTAGAGGACAACCCCGGCGACGAGGCCGGGCTGATGGCGGGGGACCTCATCGTCGCCGTGGACGGAGACCCCGTTGATGGACAGAGCTTCGCCGCTCTGGCCGCAGAACTCGCCGGTGACGAGACCGGGGAGGTGAGCATCACCGTCCAGCGGGAGGGACTCACCCTGCCCATGGTGGTGGAGCGGGGCGAGCTGGAAGTGCCCAATGTGGAGGTCGACCTCCCGGTGGAGGGGGTGGCCTACCTGAAGATCCCCGATTTCGAGGATGACATCCCCGGACTGGTGCACGATGCCCTCACCGCGGTGATTGAGCTCGAGCCGGGGACGATCGTCGTCGATCTCAGGGACAACCCGGGAGGGCTCATCCTCTCCGCGGTGGATACCGCCTCCGAGTTCATCGACTCAGGGGTGGTGCTGACCGAGGTTTCCCCGGAAGGCTCCGAGGAGTACCTGGCCGAGCCCGGGGGCCTGGCCACCACCCAGCGTCTGGTGGTCATGGTCAACGAGGGCACGGCCTCGGCAGCGGAGATCTTCGCCGGGGCGTTGCGAGACCGTCGCGGCGCGGTGATCGTGGGGACGAACACCTTTGGTAAAGACGCGGTGCAGATACCCTTCTCCCTGAACAACGGTGGAGAGCTCTACGTGGCGGTCGGCCGCTGGATGACTCCCGCCGGCCATAGTGCCGGGGCCAAGGGACTGACCCCCGATCGTCAGGTCGACTGGTCTCTGGCCACGACTCTGGAGGACGCCGTAGCCGCCGCCATCGAAGCCGCCTCATGACCAAACGACACCCACTGCTCATCGCGCTGACTCTGCTCCTCTTGGTCTCCGCTTGCGACCCGCAGGGGGCCTCATCTACATCTACCCAGGGCGCTGCCACGTCCACCACGACAGCGGCGACCCCGTCGAGCTCGAGCCCTGACGATCACGCCACCACCAGCGGCCCCGAACGGGTCATCGAGCAGGTCGCGTGCCCCGACGCACCGGACGCGGTCGCCATCGTCTGCGAGGTCTACGAGTTGATCGAGACCCATTACGTGGATGAGGTGGACGACGCCACCCTGGCCGCCGCGGCGGCTCAGGGAGTCGAGGCACTGGACGGGCCGAGCAGCGATCAGCCCCTGGTCTGCGCAGTCCCCGCCGAGGAGTTCTCCCTGGCGTGTGAGGGAGTCGCCGAGGAGGCTGACGACTCCGCCGAGGGGGCAGAGGCCATCGTCCTGGGAATCACCGCCCACGCCCTCGACCCCAACTCGGTCTATCTCGACTCCCGCGCCCTTGCCCTCCTCGACGAGGAACAGGAGGGGGAGATCGAGGGAATCGGGGCCTTGGTGTCACCCGAGGACCGCACCAAGGAGGAGGGCGAGCAGCAGTGCGCTGTCATCTCCGCCACCTGCCGCATCTACATCGTGTCCACCATCCAAGGCGCCCCGGCCGAAGAGGTGGGATTGCAGCGCGACGACATCCTTCTCGAGGTCGACGGGCAGTCGATCATGGGCTGGAGCATCGATGCGGTCACCGCCGCGGTGCGAGGCCCGGCCGGGACCGACGTGAACCTCATACTGGAACGGGGCGGTGAAGCGGTCGAGGTCACCATCACCCGCGCCGCCGTCGTCATCCCCATCCTCGAGTCCGAGTTGTTCGGAGACACCGGGTATATCAAGCTCAGCGTCTTCACCCAGAGTGCCGACGAGCAGTTCGAGGGGGCACTCGTCGAGCTGCTCTCCGCCGACATCGAAAGGCTGGTGGTCGACCTGCGGAACAATCCGGGGGGTCTGCTCGAGACCGCTGTGGAGGTCACGTCGGCCTTTCTCCCCGACGGCGAGGTCGTCGTCACCCAGGGCCCGGACGACACCGTCACATATGAGGTGACGGGCGCCTCCATCGTTCCCGACGACGTCGAGGTGGTGTTCGTCGTCAACAAAGGAAGCGCCTCGGCGTCGGAGGTGGTCTCGGCAACCCTTCAGGAACGGGGTCGGGCCACCGTGGTCGGGGAGAACACTTTCGGGAAGAACACGGTCCAGCAGCGTTTCAACCTCTCCAATGGCGGTGCCTTGAAGCTGACCATCGCCCGCTGGCTCACCCCCGGCGGTCTCGACTTCGGCGGAGTGGGGGTGACCCCCGACGTGCAGCTGGATCTGGAAGGTCTAGAGGGACAGGCCTTAGTCGAGATGGTCCTCGCCGCAGCCTGAGCGCCGTCAGGGGTTTGGCATCAGACAATGCGTGAGCAGCTGTGGTCGAATATCGACCACAGCTGCTCACGCTTGCTCAACGACTCAGCCGCGGGAGGCCGCCAGACCCGGGTACGCAACCCCGGTGTTGGCATGGCAGTCGTAACCGTGTGGGTTCTTCCCCAGATACTGCTGGTGGTAGTCCTCGGCGTAGTAGTACTCACCGAGCGGCTCGATCTCAGTGGTGATCTCTCCGTGGCCTTGCTCGGTCAGCACCCGCTGGTAGACGTCGCGTGACCGCTTCGCTTGGTCGTGCTGCTCGTCGGTAGTGGTGTAGATGGCCGATCGATATTGGGTGCCGATGTCGTTGCCCTGGCGGTAGCCCTGAGTGGGGTCATGGGTCTCCCAGAACACCCGGAGCAGCTCGTCGTAGGAGACCTTCTCGGGGTCGTACACCACCTGGACCACCTCGACGTGGCCGGTGCGCCCGGTGCAGACCTCCTCGTAGCTGGGATTGGGGGTGTAGCCCCCCGTGTATCCGACCGAGGTAGTCCAAACACCGGGAAGCTGCCAGAAGCGGCGTTCCGCTCCCCAGAAACAGCCCATCCCGAACACGGCCACCTCAGTTCCCTCCGGGTAGGGCGGTGTAAGCGGGTTGCCGTTGACGAAGTGTGCCTCGGGTACCTCGACCGGCCGATCACGGCCGGGAAGGGCATCGGTGGCCTCCGGCATCTCCGAGCTCTTCCTTGCAAACATTCACGACCTCCTAGGAATCTCTGTATGAGTCAACCCGAAACCACCGCTTCTAGTTCCATCTCCACCTTCCAGCGCTCGTCCAACAGCCCGGCCACCACCACCATCGTG
>CAZAHX010000269.1:0-1779 GCA_964485005.1 uncultured Acidimicrobiaceae bacterium
TCGATCGCCTTGAGCTGGTCCACGGTCTCCTCGTAGGGAAACGAGGCCTCCAGCTCCCGCTGCCAGGGAGTGTCCGGGTCGTAGGCGTGGCCCTTGGCTCGGGCACGGCGACGGTGCAACTCCACGACCTCGGCAGCGACCACCGCCACCGCCTGCCGCACCCTCTCTTTCTGCTCCGACCAGTCCTTCCCCCCCATCCGGGAAACCCTCGGCGTCTCCCCACCGGTGTACTTCTTCACGGCGGCCAGCTGATCCACCGGGACATAGAGCCGGTCCCCTGCCGCGTAGGCCACCACCAGATAGTCCCGCTCCACCCCCACCATGGTCCGGGAGACCAGACCCTCGAAGCGGCCGATCCCATGCTGGTAGTGCACCACGTAGTCACCCTCGGCCAGGTCGGCATACTGCTGCGTTGCCGGCACCCGGACCCTGCCCGTCCTCCGGTGGGCCCGTCGCCTCCCCGCGATCTCCTGCTCACCGAGAACGGCTGTGCCCAGGTCGGGGAGGACAAAGCCCTTGTGGACGCCCACCGGGACCACCGCCGACCTGGAGGTCTCCAGGGCGTCGAGCCGCTCGAGGGCGAGTCCGTGCTCTGCCAGGGCTCGCGCCACCCGGTCGGCCGCGGCCTCCCCGTCCATGGCGACCACGGTCGACATCCCGCGCTCGATGAGTCGGGCCAAGGCAGTGGCGACCGAGTCCGGATCCCCGGCGACGGCGTCGAGCCCGGTGACCTTGAGGACGGCATCCCCGGGGGCGCCGGGCGCGGACGGCATGCGGAGGGCGGGCCGGGCGTCCAGCACCGTCTCCAGGTCGAGGAAGAGCGCCGGGTGCTCGCCCGCCTCCGGAGCGGTCTCCCCCCAGGTGGGAGCAAGCGCCGCCGCCAGCTCTGCTTCCTCCTTGATCAGATCGCGACTGCGGTCGAGAGCCCGGGCAGGATCGACCACGATCAGGTTTGCCTGGGGCGGCATCTCGTCCACCAGAGTGCGCGCCGGGGCCAGCCAGGGAAGCCAGGACTCCATCCCCGGGAAGATCTGTCCTTCGCCCAGCCGCTCCCAGGTGCCGGCCGCCCAGGGCTCGGAACGTACGAGCTCGAGGGCACGGCGACGCAATTCTGAGCCGGGACGGAGCTCCCGGGCGGGATAGGCCTCGAGGCCGGGGGCGGCTTCCTCGGACCGCTGGGTCGCTACCGAGAAGAAGCGGGCCTCATCGAGCTGATCGCCCCAGAAGTCGAGACGAACGGGACGGTCGGACTGTGCCGGGAACACGTCGACGATCCCGCCCCTGACCGCCATCTCCCCCCTGGCCTCGACGCGGTCGGTGCGGTGATAGCCGGCGTCGGCGAGGAGACGGGTCAGCCTCTCGATCTCCATCTCGTCACCGGGGATGAGGACGACCGGGGCCACCGGCGAGGGGCTGAGCCTCTGGATTGCGCTTCGCACGCTGGCCACCACGATGGAGGGCTCGACGCCGGCGAGGTGATGCCGCGCCTCCCCCCTGGCCGCCATGGTCGTCGTGTTCGGGGAGACGTGCTCGAAGGGGAGGGTCTCCCAGGCGGGAGCGGCGTATACCCGGTCGGTGAAAAGACGGAGATCGTCGACGAGCTCCTCGGCGTCGGTCTCCCCCGGCATCACAACGAGAAGTGTCGAGCCCAACTGCGAGAAGAGACCGGCGATGGCGAAGGCCCGCCCGGCGGCGGGCACCGCCCAGACCGAGTCGAGAGCGGGCAGCGGGGCCGAGCGCCAGCCGGAGAGAAGGGGTGCCAGCGGGGCGTTCATGCGG
>CAZAHX010000269.1:1879-3181 GCA_964485005.1 uncultured Acidimicrobiaceae bacterium
GGGCGTTGGTACAAATACATCGTCTAGCCGAGGGGCCCTTCGGGGTCACTCGGCTAGACACTTTTCGTACCCCTCTTCCTCCCGAGAAGACCTTCTTCTTCGAACCAGAGGACCGTGCTGGCCAGGGTGTTCTCCACCGGCGTGTATCGCAGCCCCAACTCCTGGGCGGCCCTGGACCCGTCGTAGTGGTGCCCGAAGCCGAGCACGCGTGCCGTCTCCCGGCACATCGGGGGCCGACGACCGGCTATCCGGAAGACACCCTCCACCAGGACGGCGAGGGCCGAGAACAGCGCGGGGGGCATCACCCACACCTTCGACTCCGCCCCGGTCACCTCGCCGAGGAGATCGAGCGCCTCCCTCATCCGCAGTGTTGCGCCACTGAGCAGATACCTCTCTCCGGCTCGCCCCCGCTCGGCGGCGAGAAGGTGGCCCCGGGCGCAATCGCCGATGTCCACTATGGAGAAGTGGGTGTCGATGACAGCCCGCAGCCTCCCTCTGGCCGCGGCGAGGAAGAGCCGCCCCGTCCCGGTGGCCCGGCCCGGGCCCTGCACCGAGGAGGGATTGACCACCACCACGTCGAGGTGGGATGGCGCGCCCCTCGCCACCTGCTCGGCGCGATGCTTGCTCCGCTCGTATTCCGACAGGAACCATCCCCGATGGACCGTGGCCTCGTCTCCCGTCTCGCCGCGACGCTCGCCGATGGTCGCTGCCGACGAGGTGTGGACCAGCCTTCCCACCCCGGCACGGGCGCAGGCCTCGACGATCGCCCGGGTTCCGTCGACGTTCACCTTCCACATCCGCGCCGGGTCGGCCGGGCAGAGCTCGTTGACCCCGGCGACGTGAAACACCCAGTCGCAGCCGGCGACGAGACGGCCGAGCGCGCCGGGGTCGAGGAGATCGCCGGCGACTGGAGCTGCCCCCGCCGCGGAAATGGCCTGCTGCGATCTCACCGACCGCGCCAGAGCCCTCACTTGATGGCCGTCGTCGACGAGACGACGCAACACCGCGGCCCCGACCACGCCGGTGCCCCCGGTGACGGCGACCCTCACGCCCTCAGTTCGCTGGGCTCGGCTCTGACCACGCTCCAGAACGCCACGATGTAGCCCCACGCCGACCCGATCGTGGCCACGACGGCGACGAGCATGGCCCACTGGTCGAGGTACCAGGGCCCCCAGGGCTCGGCGAGCCGGACGAAGGCCAGGAAGATCGCAACATACTGGGTGACCGCTTTGATCTTGCCCCAGGTGGAGGGTTTGATCAGCCCGCCTCGCTGCGCCACCACCCCTCGCAGGGCCATCACCG
>CAZAHX010000270.1:0-3177 GCA_964485005.1 uncultured Acidimicrobiaceae bacterium
AAGACCAGGGAAGGCGGTGTCGTCCGTCTCGGCGACGTCATCGACATGATCAAGTCCGCGGCCCGGGAGCGACTCGACGAGGCCCACATCGCCGAGGACTACCCCGACGATGAGAGAGAGCAGATCGCGCGTCAGGTGGGTGTGGCCGCCCTCAAGTTCGGCGATCTGATCAACAATCGGGCCTCCGACTACGTCTTCGACCCGAAACGGTTCAGCTCCTTCGAGGGCAAGACCGGGCCCTATCTCCAGTACGCCGCGGTGAGGATCAAGTCGATCCTGAGGAAGGCGGAAGACCAGGAGTTGGAACCGGAAGAGATCGTGGCACCCACCGTCGATGCCGAGAGAGATCTGATGTTGGAACTGTTCCACTTCCCCGAAGTGGTCGACCGTGCCATCGACCTGCGCGCCCCCAATCACGTCGCCGAATACGCCCATGCTCTGGCGGGGCAGTGGAACCGCTTCTGGGACCGCTGTCACATCCTCGGTGAGCCCGATCCGATCCGGCAGGCTTCGTGGCTGTCACTGGCCCGGTGGACCGAAACCACTCTCGAGACCCTTCTCCATCTGTTGGGCATCGAGGTCCCCGACCGGATGTGACCATGGGCGTCTCCATACGGGCCGCTCGCCAGGATGACGTGGCATCGATCGTCCCCTGGACCACCGCCACATTCAGCTGGGGCGACTACGTGCCCGACCGTATCGACGTCTGGCTGGAAGACCCCGATTCGGAGGTCCTGGTCTCGGTTGATGAGGCCGATACGCCCGTCGCCCTCTGTCACGTGGCAATGCTCTCACCCACGGAAGGATGGCTGGAGGGGGCAAGAGTCCATCCCGAGAAACGACGTACCGGCGTCGGCTCGGCCCTCAACCACGCCGGGGTCGAGTGGGCCAGGGAACGGGGTGCCCGGGTCATGCGTCTCTCCACGGAAGCGTCCAACATGGCGGCGCGCAATCAGGTGAGGCGTCTCGGCTACCGGGAGGTGTCACGCTGGCTGCACGCCGTCTTCGACGTGGACCCTTCACACCGGGCCTCGGAGCGATATCGCATGCGCCCGGCTCCAGGCTCCGACGCCGAGGCGGCCTGGCTCTTCTGGGTGGCCAGCGACCTCGCCCGGGCATCACGCGAGTTGATCGCGCTCGGCTGGCAGTGGCGAACCGCCCGGCCGGACGACGTGAACAAGGCGGCGGGCGGCCTGGTCCAGTCGGCAGCCGGGTGGGTGAGCATCGAACAACCGGACGACGACTGGGTTCGCACCAACTGGATCGCCAGTACCCCTGAGGATCTGCTCGGGCTGATCGACGGGCTCCTCGATCTCGCCGCCGAGCGCGGAGCCTCCGAATTGGACATCAAGCTGCCCGATCTCCCCTGGACGTCAGAGGCGATCATCCGCTCGGGCGGCGAGCTCAATCCGGTGATAGTGCACGCCAAGCCCGTCTACTGACCGGGGTCCATTCGCTCCGTTCCCGGGTGAGGACGTGCTCAGGTGAGGAGGATGAGAGCGGTGACAGCCCACACCACGAACATGACGGGGATCTCGGTCTTGCGGGCCCAGGCGTAGGAGTCGGGTGCGGCCCGGGCTACCAGCGAGAGAGGGACACCCAGGAGCGGCATGGCGGTCATCCCGGCCACGCCCACGACGCGGAACCCCTCGAGCCCCTGATAGATCGGACCGGGCACCGTCTCGAGGACGCCCCCGATGAAGTCGTAGAGGAGGAGAGAAACGAGCCCGGCGAGAAACACCGCCAGGGTGCGGCCGATCCCCACCTCCCAGAGTTTGAACCCGACCAGACGGCGCCCCCTACCCAGGGGACCTTCGGCGGCGACACCGAGACAGAACAAGCCGACTACGGCCAGGACGATCGCCGAGATCAGCATCTCACCGGTGGACAGCTCCTGGGTGGTGACCTCGGCGAGGCCGAAGCCCCCGACCAGCACCGCCAGGGAGAGGCCGACCAGGAGGCTCCCCAGGACCATGAGCCCGACATCGGCCATGGTGCCGAACGCCCCGTAGCCAAGGATCGCATAGCGCTTCAGCGTCTCGGTCCCGATCGGGAACGTGCTCTTGTCCGGCACCGACTCGACCATAGCCCTAGACCTTCTCCTCCGAAATCAGCGAATCGAGGTACCACTCTATGGGGTGTTTGACCTCGTAGTCGGTCTCGAGATGACTCCGCAGCTGCATCTCACACCCCGGATTGGCCGAGGCCACCCGGGTGAGCCCCGTTGCCCGAACCTGTGCCGCCTTCTGAACTCCCAACTGGTTGGATGCCTCGGGCTGGAGCACGGTGTACAAGCCGGCGGCGCCGCAGCACAAACCCACTTCGTCGGTCTCGACGACCTCATAACCGGCGGCGGCGAGGATGACACGCGGCTCCACCACGACACGTTGGGCATGACGGAGGTGACACGGGTCCTGGATGGCGATCTTCCCATTGTCGGAATCGATCCGGGGCAGTTCCCCGGCCTCGATGGCGCGGGCGACCGCCACCGTCACATCCAGGGTCTCGGGCTGGAATCCAGGCCACTCGTAGTCGACGAGATGAGCGGAGCACCCGGCGGCGGTGGCGACGACGAGATCGAAGCCACCGAAGGCATCGGTGTTGTGACGCATGTACCTGTCGGCGGCGTCGGCCTTGCCGTCGTGGGCGGCAAGCGCTCCGCAACAGGTCTGCCTCTCCGGGACCGCCACCCGATACCCGGCCATCTCGAAAAGCGTGATCGCCGCCCGGTTCACCGGGCGGAACCACTCGTCCTGGATGCACCCGGCGAGCAGACCCACCGTTCCCCGGTCGCCAGAGCCCCCCACATAGCCGATGGAGGACTGGGGACGGCCCTGCAGCGGGCGGAGCCCAGCTGCGACCCTCCGATACCTGGCGGGGGCGATGCGGGTCAGACCGAGAGTCTGTGCCACCGACAGCGCCAACCCACCGAGGCGCATAAGGGGACGCGAGCCCAGTGCCGTGCCCAGCGCGAAGCGATTGCGGCGAGCACGGCCGGGGAGTTGTGCGTCGATCTCGGCCCGGGTTCCTTCGAGAGTCCGCCCGTAGGGAACCAGGCCGGGGCACACCGGCTCACAGGCGCGACACCCGAGACAGAAATCGATGATCCCGGCGAACGACTCATCCACATCGATCGCCCCTTCGGCCACGGCGGACATGGCATGAAGCCGACCACGG
>CAZAHX010000271.1:0-3172 GCA_964485005.1 uncultured Acidimicrobiaceae bacterium
GGCCAGATCCACCGAGGAGACGCCCTCAGGGTTGAAGGTGACCACCACCTCGCCGACCGGCGACTCATACAGGTCGTATCCCTCGGCGAGACCGGTGCCCAACGCGATGCCCTCGCTGACGCCGTCTGGTAGCGGGCCCATCAGTGACTCCAAGGCTCTCTCGATGCTCATGACTCCTCCTCCATCAACTCTCGAAGCTTGTTCAACCCGCGGTGGACGTCGGCCTTGACCGTTCCCTCAGGACGACCGGTGGCCTCGGCGATCTCGCCAATGCCCAGTCCCAGAACATGCCTGAGCACCACCGCAGTCCTCTGATGACGATTGAGATGGGAGAGACGGCGGTCCCAGGCCGCACCATCGGCGGGGTCGGGGTCCTCCCAGACACTCTCCTCCAGCTTCACAAGCAGGGGGCGTCGGGACCGATCGCGAAGATGGTTGCGCCCCAGATTGAGGGCGATGGTCCACAGCCACGGCTCCACCGTCATCGACTCGATCCTCTCCGTCTCGTACCCGGACAGCGCCCGATAGGCGCGGATGAACGTCTCCTGGGTGAGGTCCTCTGCCTCCTGGTGGTCACCGCAGAGACGGCGAAGCCCCCAGTAGATGCGTCTCCCCACCTGCTCCACCAGGTGGGGGAAGGACCCGTCCAGATCGGCGGCCAGCGCTTTTCCCATCTCATCCATCCAGGAAGTAGAACCCCGGGGCGTGGCATCCGGTTGCACGCCGCGCACCGTACATATGCTGTGCTGATGGACCAGTCGAGTGTGGAGACCGCATTGGCCCGCGCCGAGGAGGCGGTCGAGGCGGGGAGAGGCCTGGAGAAGACAGGATTCTGGTCGGCAGTGGCCCGGGTCAAGGAGAATCCGGAGCTGGCGGAGCGCTACGCCGACCGCATGGCCGAGATCGACCAACGCGCTTTTCGCAACTGGGTCTTGCTGACCGTCCCGCTCTGGTTGGGTACCGCCCTGATGTTGGCGTGCACCGCGCTCGGGCTGGGCCTGATCTGGTGGGCCTATGCCTTGGACGGGTGGGGAGCGGTCGTCGCCTTCTACTCCGGACTTGGCTCACTCCTGGTCGCTACTCACGGGTTGGCCCATCTATTGGTGGGGACCATGGTGGGGATCGGCTTCACCTCCTGGTTCATCGGCTCGATCACCCGCCCCCAGCCTGGGGTCAAGGTCGACTACGCCAGCTACCTCCGAACCAGGCCCGAGCGTCGGGCGTGGATGCATGCCTCCGGGGCCATCGTCACCAAGCTGACCCCCTTCGCCCTCCTCGGCGCGGCCATCGCCGCCGACCTGCCCATCTGGGCGGTGTGGGGAGTGGTCGGCGTCGGTGTGCTCGCCATCGTCACCGACATCCTCTGGTCGACCCAGAGCTCGGACTGGAAGCGGTTCCGGAGGGAGATGGAGTTCGCTCAGGGCTCCTGATCGGTCACCGGGATCGACCCGTCCACCAGATGCATCATCTCGTGATTGGCCACCAGATCGTCGAAGTCGGGGGGATGCTCGACATCGATGGCGATGAGATGCCTGTTCTTAGGCCCCCCCTCCCGATCGAAGGAGCGGGCCCTGGCCAGGAGTACGGCAGAGGCGTCGTCGATCCGGCCGTGCTGGGCCATGTGCTCCTCCCAGCCGGCCACTGCGAACAGCTCGGTGAGAAGAGTGGGGTCGGACACGCTGCGGAAGAGACGCCAGCGGTAGGCCCCCGTGCTCAGTCTCACCATCCGCACCTCGTTCATCACCTCGGTGAACTCGGACAAGTCCCGCGGATCGATGCGCCAGGTGTTGAGGACGATGACCGGGCCGCCTTCGAGGGTCCTCTCCTGAGCGTGGGGCGCCTGGGTCCCGGTGGTGAATTCGGGGCTCTCCACGTCTTCGAGCCGGGGCACGCCGAAGCGGGGGCTCAGCAGACCGAGCAGGACCGAAGCCGAGGAGAAGACGACCAGGGCGCCCGGGGTGCCGATCCAGTCTGCGAGCAGGCCGGAGAGGATTGACCCCACGGGCATGATCCCGGCGAACGACAGCGTGTAGAGCGACATCGCCCGTCCCCTGATCCACTCCGGCGACATCAGCTGGGCGGTCGCGTTCAGAGTCGACAGAGTGAGCAGCCAGCAGAACCCGACGACCAGCATGGCGAGGAATGCAACCACCAGGTCGGGCGTCATTCCGAGTGTTATCCCGGCGAGACCGAACAGAACGATGGTGTGGGGAACGGTGCTCCCAGTAGCCCGCGCGAAGAGGCGGTTTCGGAGGAACGCACCGACGAGGGCGCCCGCCCCCATGGCGCCGAGGAGGATCCCGTAGGTTCCCGCACTCCCACCCAAAAAGTCGGTATGCACCGGCAGAGTGGCCTGCACCACGGCCCCGGTGATCGAGAACAGGGCCACCAGAGCGAGCAGTCTGCGGAATCTGGGGGTGAACCTGGCGTAGCGCACCCCGAGGGAGATGGCTGACCCCACCGAGGTCTCTTCTCGCTCCCTGATCTCCAGCTGGGGCTGGATGAGAATGAGGACCACGATCACTGCCAAATAGGTGACGGCGTTGACCCCGAAGCCGGCCGCGGCCCCGTAAGCGACGACGATGAAACCCCCAAGCGCCGGTCCCACGGCCCGCGCCGTGTTGAAGGCGGCCGACTGCAGAGCGACCGCCGAAGCGACCAGCCCTCGCGGCACCAACTCTGGGAGCAACGCCTGCCAGGCGGGGATGTTGAGGGCCACTCCCGACCCGAGGACGAGGCCGAGTCCGAGGAGGAGACCGGGTGTCATCAAGCCGAGATAGGTGAGGACCGACATGGCCACGGCGGAGCCGCCCATGATCCCCTGGGCGACCAGCATCAGCTTGGCCCGGTCGAACATGTCGGCGAGCGCCCCGGAGATCAGAGAGAGGAAGAGGAGGGGGAGGGTCGCCGATGCCACCATCAGCCCCACCCAGGTGCTCGATCGGGTCAGCTCGAACATCAGCCATGACCCGGCAACGGTCTGGACGAAGGTGCCAGTGGCGGAGAACACGGTCGCAGCCCACAGGGAGCGGAAGTTCTTGTGTCGGAGGGGGGCGACCGCCGAGCTCACCCGGCGAAGAGTAAACCCCAGGAGCCCCGTGGTCCGTCGCCCAATCGATGACGGCGTCTCTCCGGCCCTCGACGCCCCTGGCTGCGTCGAAGTGCTCGCCGC
>CAZAHX010000272.1:0-3156 GCA_964485005.1 uncultured Acidimicrobiaceae bacterium
CGTTGCGCAGCGACAACTTCACCGCCGATCAGACCGCCCCCTGCCTGGCAGGTCAACCATGACGGCCGTTTACGGAATCGTGATCGCGCTCGCCGTGGTGGTCGCATTGCTCGGGATCCTGGTCGTTGGTCTCTTGCGGAGCCACGCCGACATCCTCCGCCGGCTCGAGTCGATCGGTGCCGGCTTGGAGGGAGGAGGCGGGCACGATCATTCAGCTCAGATCACCTTGAGCCGAACAGACTCCACACCTCTCGAGGAGCGGGAGGTGACCGGGATCACCCCCGATGGTGAGCCGGTCGTTGTCTCACTCGGCATCGGTTCTGACCCCACCCTCGTCGCCTTTTTGAGCACGACTTGCTCTTCTTGCACTCCGTTCTGGGAGGGGCTCCAGTCGTCAGTGATGCACTTCGGCGGTCACCGTCACCGGGTCGTGATCGTCACTCTCGGGGAGTCCGAGGAGAGTCCGACTCGCGCGCAGAGCATGGCGAGACCGGAGGTCGACGTGGTGATGTCATCTACCGCTTGGAAGGATTTCGAGGTTCCGGGCGCGCCCTACTTCGCAGTCATCGAACCCGAGACCGGTCGGATCGTGGGTGAGGGCTCAGCTATGACCTTCGAGTCCCTCGAGGAGTTCCTCTCGGACGCGACCAACGATCAAAAGTGGGATGTGGAAACGACAGAGAGATTCCAGTCAGAGGAGAGCCGCATCGATGCCGATCTCCGCCAGGCCGGGATCCTGCCTGGCGACCCTCGGCTCTACCCGAAGAAGGGTGACGTCTCCGAGGACGGTGAGTCGTGATCGGCGCAGCCCTAGCAGTCCTCGCCGTGGTCGTCGGCTTCCGATCCAGTTGGTCGCCTTGAGGGGAATCGATGCTGTCCAGCATCACCCCGCTGGGTCAGCGGGGCAGGGGAATGTCATGGAAGCGGACCGTGGTCGGATTCTGGGTGGGGGCGGTGTTAGCCGGGGCGCTGGTCTATACCGTGGCCGGATTGGTTGGTGTCGGCATCGGACTTGTCGGTCTGACGCCCTGGGTCGCCGTGGCTGTGATCGCTGCCGCCGCTGTTCTCGACTTCGTCGGCGTGCGGCCACCCGGCCCGCGCCGTCAGGTCGACGAGGACTGGCTCGGCCGGTACCGGGACTGGGTCGTTGGTGTCGGTTTTGGAGGGCAGCTCGGCCTCGGTTTCGCCACGATCGTATCGAGTTGGGGATATTGGGCGACCCTGGTCATTGCCGCCCTCAGTGGCCTGCCGATTGCCTTGTCGATGGGCGTCGGCTTCGGACTCGGGCGCAGTCTCCTCCTGCTGTCCACACGCCGGGTCGGGTCGCCCGGATCCTTGACGGAGACGATGAGACGCTTCGTGGCTGCTGAGGGCTTGGCTCGTTGGACGACCTTTGCGGGCTATGCCCTGGTGCTGGTGACGGTGGGACTCCATGTCGCTTGAAGGCCGCAGCGACCCGCCGTTCCGCCAGTTGGAACGTCATGGCCTCAGCGCCCGGGTGCCCCGCGGCTGGGAATGCCGGATCGGTAAGACCTTTGAGAGTGGACGCGGAGAGAAGACCTATTCGATACTGCACGCGGCGACAGTGCCCCTCATGGGACCCAGGGCGGACTACGGCGGTGGGGTCGTGGAGAACCTGGGACCCGACGATGTCTTCATCTCGCTGATCGAGTTCGGGCCGGAGGAAGCAAACTCGGCATTGTTCGGCGAGGTCGACGAACTGCCGGTTCTCGAGCAGGCGATGTTCCATCGCAATCAACTCCAACGCCGGATTCGAGGACAAGCCGGAGTACAGCGGGTCTTCACCATCAATGGACGCCCGTTCTGTCTCTACGTGGTGCTCGGGTCGATCGTGAGGTCGGCCGAGTTGGTCGAGAGGGCCAACGAGCTTGTTCAGGGGCTAAGTGTGGATGTGAGATGAAGATGTCGGCTCGCTTGATCACAGCCGTCGCGCTCCTCTTCATGTGGGTTCCGGCCGCGAACGCGAATCTGGCCGACGAGATCGTCTACCTGGTGCCCGACGCTTCCGATAGATACCTGCCCGCCATCGACTCGGGCTCCGGCCCCGTCGCACTGGCAAACATCAACACGATCACCCCGCCGTCCATCTCGGCTGACGGGACGAAGATCGCCTTTGCCGGAGCTGTCGGAGATGAATCGCTCGGTCGCTACGCCATCTTTTTGGTCAACGCCAACGGATCCGGTCTGACCAGGCTGACAGATGGGGAGTTCGCCGAGTTCGACCCGGCGTGGGCTCCAGACGGGCAGACGATCATCGCCTCTCAGAATCAGGCGGGCGGCCTACAGACAGGTTCGTGTTGTCGCCTCGTCGAGATCGATGCGAGCTCGGGGCGGATCAGCCCTTTGACGAACTCCGTCGGTGCCGTGCGTCCCGAATACTCCCCGCAGGGAGATTTCATCGTCTACGACACCCCAGCTGGTGTCTGGAGGCTTCCCGCCGGTGGAGGCACCCCGACACGGATTACTTCCTCCGGCGGCTTCGACGCAACAGTATCTCCGAGCGGCGCTCGCGTCGCCTTCCTGGTCAACACTGGTACCAGCCTCCAAGTCAAGACCGTCTCTGCCAGTGGCGGATCACCGACGACCGTCTATTCGACCTCGGGACAGCTCGAGTCGCCGATTTGGAACGGTGGCCGCATCTACTTCATCGAGTACACCGGACTGGGCTACGACGGGCGCCGCAGCGTCACGCTGCGCAGTGTCAGTGAATCGGGTGGCGGAGTCACGACGGAGAGGAGTTTCGGCACTCGCATTGTCGGTGTCCACGCCTCCTTGTATGAGGCGCCGGTACACCATGCGGGAGACATCAACGGCGATGGCGAGGATGACATCAGCGAGACCGGCCCGGTCAATCGAACGGCTCTGCTCTCGAGTGGGGCCGACTTCGATCCGAAGATCTGGGGCACTTTGCAGCCCCAGACCGGCTGGAACCTGCATCTCTCCGGGGACTTCGACGGCAACGGCCAGGCGGATGTCGCCTCGTATCGTACGTCGAACGGCACCTGGCACGTGGCCAAGGCGGGATCCGGCAGCTACTCAACCTCAACGTGGGCTGACTTTTCGACGGCTTCGGGTTGGTCGGCTCAGTTAGCGGGAGATTTCACGGGGGATGGGCGTGATGACATCGCGAATTTT
>CAZAHX010000273.1:0-3143 GCA_964485005.1 uncultured Acidimicrobiaceae bacterium
GGGATCGGGCCGAGGTCCTGGTCCTCACCGGCTTCGACGCGGAGCAACGGGCCCAGTTCGACGACCTGGTCTCCCGCTACCAGAGGGTGATGGTGGTCGAGGCCGACCTCGACCACGGCACCGCCTGGTGCGAGGACCGTCTCCTCGAGTCGGTGGAATCGGTCCCGGGCTCCGTCTCCTTGCTCCCCGAAGACCTGGGGCGCGATCTCGTCCGCTACCTGGCGCGTCGGACCATCCCGGCAGGTGAAGTGATGATGCGTCAGGGCGATCCCAGTCCGGGCATCTACCTCATCTCATCGGGGCGGGCGACGGTGCTTCTCGACGGAGCCAACGGCGACAGTGTCAGGCTGCGCACCCTGTTGGGTGGGACGGTGCTCGGGGAGATCAGCCTGTACCGGGGCGAGCTATGCACCGCCACCGTGGTGGCCGACACCGACTGCGATGTGCTCCACCTAACCCCGGAGAACTTCGAACGGCTGTGCCGCTCCGACCCGGCGGTGGCGGCGGAGCTGCACCATTTCGTGGCCCGGATCCTCGCCGGGAGGGTCGGCCACGCCAACCTCGCCATCAGGGCGCTGCACGACTGACCAGGATCGGGTCATGGCCGCCGCCGGAGACGGCCCATCTCCCCGGACCCGGTTCGATAGATTGTTGTGCCTCGCCGTCTCGGCGGAGGTTCGACTGAGAGGAAAGACCGGCATGACTGAAGAGGTCCGGACCCAAACCAGCACGCCCGACCGTCTCACCCTGGCCGCAGCGGCGGTGGTGGTGGTGCTCGGTGGAGGGAATGCCATCGGCATCCGCTTCGTCGTCAGAGAGCTCGACCCCTTCTGGGGTGCGGCCCTTCGGTTCGGGGCGGCGGGTGTGCTCTTCCTGGTCTATGTCGCCCTGCGGCGTCTTCCCCTGCCTCGAGGGCGTGCGCTGGCCGGGGTGATCCTCTACGGGACATTGGCATTCGGGGGCGCCTTCGCCCTCGGGTTCTGGGGTCTGGTCAGGGTCCAAGCCGGTCTGGCGATGGTGATCCTGTCGCTGGTCCCCCTGATCACCCTATTCCTCGCCGCCGTCCATGGGCTGGAGCGATTCACCTTCAGAGGCCTGGTCGGGGAACTGTCCGCGGTGATCGGGTTCCTGGTCATCTTCGGGCTCGATCAGGGGTCGGCTGAGCCCATCTCGATGGCCGGTGTCCTCGCACTCGTGGCCGCCGCCGTGGCCATATCCGAAGCCGGGGTGATCATCAAGAGCTTCCCGAAGGTCCATCCGGCGCTCGAGAACGGGCTGGCGATGCTGGTGGGAACGGTGGTGCTGGTGATCCTCTCGGTCTCTTTCGGTGAGAGGTGGGCGATGCCTGCGGAGCCGGAGACGACCGCGGCGCTCACCTACTTGATCGTCGCCGGCTCGTTGGTCGTCTTCGCACTCTTCTTGTTCATCCTCTCCAGATGGACCGCCTCTGCCGCCTCCTACCAGTTCGTGCTGACGCCCTTCATCACGCTTCCCGCTGCAGCGTGGCTCCTCGGGGAGAGCCTCACCCTTCCCATGCTTCTCGGTGCGGTCGCCGTCGTGGCCGGGGTCTACATCGGGGCCCTCCATCCGTCGAGACCCGAGACTGCGGTAGCAGCGGCCCAATGTGGCCCGGACGTGTTGGTCCGCGAGGACATGATGGGACGTGGCGTCGAGACCCTGGAGAGTCGCTGAGGTCCGACCGCAGCCCGACACTCAAGATTTGCCGTCGACGTGCCGAAACTGTTGGCGAGGTATCACGCATGCAGTTCAAAGGCCAGTTGTTGCTACCCGATGACTCCGGGCCCGGCTTGAGGGTCAGTCTCGACGTGGCTGCCCACCACCTGGCGGTCGAGTCGGACGACGGTGGTCTGGGAGCATGGCCCCTCGAAGTCGTCGATGTCGAGAGGAACGGCGACGTGTTCTCGCTGACAGTGGCAGGCGAGCTTCTCCAGTTCCTCGCCGACGACACGATCGCTTTCGCATATTCGGGCATCCCCACCATCGAGAGCGTCTCAGGCCGCCGCTCCCGGAGCAAGTCCGGGTTTCGTTCGATGCTCGACCGCATCTGGAACGGGCCGCAAGCGACGCATGGCACCACCGCCGTGGAGCCGGCTGCCGACGAGATCGATGCGCCAGCGGAGACCGAGTCCGACCCCGTCCTCGACACCGCGACAGCCGAGTCCCTCGCCGTGGTCGAGATTCCGGTCGAGATTCCGGTGGAGACCCTCCCGGCGATCGAGGCGGAAGAGGCAAGAGACTTGTCGGAGCTGGCGAGCGAGCCCGGGTGTCCTGCCGTCCGCAGCGACGGCCGGCGCTGCGAATCGCCGATCCTGACCTCGTCCGGATATTGCTATCCCCACGACCCCAAGCGTGCCTTCGAGGACAAGTACCAATCCGCGCAGGAGGCGAGGGCAAAGCTGAAGCGGGATGCCACCGCCCGGCTCAACCGGATCTACAGCCGGCTCGACAAGGCGATGCGTCAGGTGGAGAGTGGAGATCTCGATCCTGAGACCGCCATGGCGATGGCCCAGGTGGCCCGGACCATGTGCGCGATCCTCGACATCGACGAGCCGGTATCCGGCGAGCGTCGCTGACTCTCAGGTCGACCTGCCACCGATCGGGCGATACTCCTGGCTCCTCAGCCGAAGGTCAGCCATGCCGTTAGCGCGGCACCGAAGAGGGTGATGGGGACGAAGAGCATCCGCTCCCAGGTGCTCCCCTTGACGAGAGCGAAGAGAGTCGCCACACCGAGAACCGCCACGACCGCGAACCCTGCCGGCAACAGCCGGCGACCGGCCAGCAGCCCGGTGCGGAAGACGCCCGTCATCTCCAGCAGGACGAGCCCCGAACCGATGAGCCCGGCCCCGTACAGGGCTCCCCACCAACGCTGCTCGGCGGGCAACCGACCCGGATGTCTCCCCGACCAGACCAGCTCGCCGGATCTGACCCCGAACGCCGTGATCAGGTAGACGAGGCCCACCCACGCCAGCAGCGCCGCGCTGACAACGGCGGCCCCTGTGGGGTCGATGGAGAATGGGAGCCAGTCGGTCATGTAGTCGAGCACTCGGTCGATCCTCATTGGCCGTGAACGCTAGTGCTCTGGCCATTGACGTTGGCGATGTTCAGGGCGAGCCAGGGGCGCC
>CAZAHX010000274.1:0-3104 GCA_964485005.1 uncultured Acidimicrobiaceae bacterium
CGCATTGGGTCGCCCCGCCGGCGAAGGTCGGGCCCTGGCGACGAGGAAGGAGTCGGGAACTTGGTGATGGCCCCACCGTAGAACGACCCACCGAGATCATCGCCCTTTCCGGAGCGCTGGGGCCCTCCTCTACCACCACGGTGACGTACCCCTCACGACCTTCGGCGAGTTATGACCTGCCGGGGTCGATGGGCAGCTCCACATCAACGAGCAGGACGAATTCTGTGACCCGGGGATCGTCCAGGAGTTAGCAGAGCGAGCCGAGGCCTGACTGAGCGGAGCTGTTCTCCTATCCCGGCTCCACCCATCTCTTCACCGACTCCAGCCTCCCCGACTACGAGCCCGAGTCTGCAGAACTGGTCCTCCAGCGGAGCCTTGAGTTCACCAGCCACACGACTGAACCGAGACAGTCAGGTACGGCTGCTTGCCCAGGTGAGGGCTCTGCTGGGGGTTGCGAGAACGCTCAGATGTTCCGCTCAGGGATGAGGAGCCTTTGATCTTGGTCGGGGATCTCCTGTGACTCCTGATCGACCGGGAACGTGAAGCGGAAGGTGGTCCCCTCGCCGGGACGGCTTTCCACCCCGATCCGCCCCCCGTGTTGCTCGACAATCATCCGGCAGATGGCAAGGCCCAGTCCGGTCCCCCCCTTCTCCCGGGAGTCCGCCTTGTCCACCTGCTGGAAGCGGCCGAAGATCGTCTCCTGATGCTCGAGGGGTATCCCCCGCCCCTCGTCGGTGACCCATACCCGTGCGTAATCGTCTCCCCCTTCCACTCCTACCCGCACCACGTCTCCGGGATCGGAGAACTTGATGGCGTTGGAGACCAGGTTGACGAGCACCTGGAAGATCCGATCCGGATCGGCCCACACCCGCACGGGGACGCTCTCCCCGACCAGATCAACACCGGCCTCCTCGGCTTGGGGCCTCATGACGGCCACCACCTGCCCCACCAGGACGCCCAGGTCGACTGTCTCCCACTCGAGGTCGATGGGGCCTGACTCGAGACGCTCCAGGTCCAAGATGTCGTTGAGCAGCCGGATAAGCCGATCGGCGTTGGCGGCGGCCAGCTCAACCAGCTCGGCCGCCTCGGGGGGCAGAGCTCCCAGCTCCCCTTCCCGGAGCAGCTCGAGGAACCCGTAGATGGCGGTGAGGGGGGTGCGGAGCTCGTGGCTGACCACTCCCACCAGCTCAGCCTTGACCCGCTCGATCTCCCGGCGCTCGCTGACATCAGCCATCACCCCCACCAGGCGGGCGGGGGATCCCTGGCGTTCGGTCACCACCTCTCCCCGCACCTCGACGAGCCGCTCGGTTCCCGCGGGACGGACGATCCGCACCTCGAACTCGAAGTCGTCACCGTCTGCAATCGCCTCCCGCATGGTGGTGGCCACCGTCTCCCGATCGTCGGGATGGACCCGATCGAGAAGTTGCTCGGCGCCCAGGTCCTCGGTGGGCGCCACCCCCAGGATCAGTCGTAGCTCCTCTGACCACCGCATGCGGCGGGCCCCGAGGTCCCACTCCCAGCTTCCCACGCGGCCCACCCGCTGGGCCTCGGCCAGCCTCCGCTCGCTACGGGCTAGGGCACCGGCCCGCTCCTCGGCGTCTTGGCGGGCCGCCCGGGCCCTCTGCATGAGGCGGGCGATAGTCTCGCCCACCAGGACGCAGACGGGGATCACCACCAGCACCGAGAAGGCCGCCTCGGGAGGCTCCCCGGCAAGGGGGAGGACATAGGCGAGGGCAGCCAGGGGTGCCGCGACCGAAGAGGTCCAGAGACCAAACGACAGGCCCACCCAGACGAAGACCAGAACGTAGAAGGTGCCGTAGAGATAGGAAGAGACCAGCCCGGCCAGGGCGAAGAGGGCGATCATCCCGAAAGCCGGGACCAAGAGCACCAGGGAGGCCAGGGGATGCCAGCGCCGCCAGGGCAGCACCCAGATCGCACCCGCCACCGCTACGTCGGCCAGCCCCAGACGCAGGAGCGCGACGGGGTCGCCTTCCCCGGGGAGAGGGAGGAGGGACATGGCCACCGCCAAGGCTCCGGCTACCAAGAAGAACAGAGCTGCGATGCGGCTGGCTTCGGTGTTGTGGGCGTTCGAGAGGAGTCGTGGGATCTTCATGAAGAGATGGGGACCTCAACCCCCTTATCGGCAGGCGCAGCTCGTCAATTGAGCGCAGGAACGCTTCGGGCTCCCGATGGACCCCCTAGAGAGGCGGGTCGTCCGCCAATGGTCGAGGGTGGGGGGGTCACCGTCCACCGGATGACGATCAGTCACGCTTGATCTCGGAACGTAAACGCTCCGTTCGAGAAGTGCTCGAGGATCGGCATCTCTGAGCGGGCGGTTCCTGTCAAGTGGGGACCTTGGGCGCGGCTGGTCAAACCCACGGTGGGGGTCTCGGTTTGGTGGGTGGTTTAGGTGTGTCGGGTCACGGGGGATCGTCGAAGAGCGTCGGGTCCAAGCCTGGGGGTGTGTTGTCGCTTGAACTTTTGCATGGCCCATCGGACGAGATGCTCGTCGATGCGCCTCTCCAGGAAATACAACTCGGAGCGGTAGAAGCGCCCGTAGTAGTTGACGGAGGCTCGCACTTGAGGGCTGATGTCCTCGGCGAGTCCGGACAGGTCCGTGCCGGTGCGACGGCTGAGACCGGCCTGCCTGTGGCGCCCCTGATGATCGCGGCCCCTGGGCCTGGTGGCGACAGGATTGGTCCTGGTGACACATCAGACCAGTGGGTCGGCCGATGTCGGACCCTAGTTTTACGTCCGTCCTCAGGAAGAAGTACCACCACAGCACCCCGGCACAAACAGATCACTAATTCAGCACCTGAATCGATCACGTCGGTCACCCGTATCTGATCGGCACATCCTGAGCGGCGTAGCACTCGCTGCCACCGGAAATCCCGGTCCCGATCCTGGATCAGGTCTGGCTGGGCGGTACGGGTCGGTTGTAGTCAGCTCCGCCTACGACCGACCACTTGCGTATGTGCCAGGACTTCACCAGACCATTGAGAACGTACGGATCGGCTTCGGCGAAGGCTCGGACCGTTCTCTCGTCCTGGCAGTAGAACACGAGGGCGGCACCATCGACCGGATCAGCGTAAGCACCCGCGTAT
>CAZAHX010000275.1:0-3084 GCA_964485005.1 uncultured Acidimicrobiaceae bacterium
ATGCTCGACGATGGCCAGGTCCCCGATCCGCCCCACCACGGTGCCCACGGCGAGGCCGAACGCCGACACGTCCAAGGTGGGCCAGATGCGCATGTCGAGCTGACGCATGCGCCACACCCCGGCGATGATCCCTCCGGCGAACCCGCCCAGGATCGAGAAGCTGCCTCCCAGCGGATGGAGGGCCTCGATGAGGGGAGTTCCGGCCAGGATCGCCGCGGGGGCAGTGAGATAGCGGGCTCCGACGAGCGCCCCGACCAAACCCCACATCAGTGCCGACTGGTACTTGAGCGTGTCGAAACCCCGCTTCCCCAGCTCCCGGGTGGCCACCCAGGCGCCTGCAGCGAACCCGACGGCGGCGAATACGCCATGAAGTGAGAACTGGAAGGGACCGATGTCCCAGATGGGGATGGGTGGGTAGCTGATGACCCCGAGCATGGGTGCCAGGGTACCGGCGGCGGCGGAAGTGGAGCGGAATGGATGACGGCACGACTGGTTAAAGTGCCCGTCCGTGAGCGATCTTCTCGAGGCGGCCGCCGAGACCCTGGGAACGCCGGCCGCACTGGTGCAAAGGTCGGCAGCGGCCAGGGCGGCCGCGGACGGCACCGATGTCGACGCCATCCTGGCGGCATGGGCGGGTGGCGAGGCCCCGACGGCGCCCCCAGAGACCGAGGAGCCCGAGGAAATCGAGGAGGCCGCCGAGCCCGCGGAGACCGAGGCCCCCGAGCCCGAAGAAGAGCCTGCCGCGGAGGAGCCCGTCGCCGATGAGGCACCCCCGGCGGCCGAGGCCCCGTCACCGGGCCCGATCCCCAAGCCGGCGACCGCCCCGGCTCCTACCAGAGTCCCCGAGCAGGTAGCGCAACCCGAGGTAGACCTCGAGCCAGTGCCTCTCAGAGACCGGGTGCGGATCGCGGTACGGGTCGGGGCGTGGACCGGCGCCGCCCTGGGTTTGGTCGGATTTCTGATGGCTGGCGCATATTGGGCCCCGACGGCCACCTTCCTCGAGGAGGCAGGCCCCGTGATCGTGGTGGGAGATCTCGGGGTGATGGTCGGTGTCGCCCTGGTGAGCATCCTCTTCGGAGCAGTGGTCGCCGCCATGTCACGCGCCGCGGCGACCTGGGCCAATCCGGCCATGGAGCTCTCCTCGTCGCGAAGCGCTACGGCTTGGGTCGGAACCGGACTCGGGTTGGTCCTCGGTCTCATCGGCGGTGCCCTCCTCACCGGTCTGGGGACTCCGATAGAAGGCAGCGAGGGACTCGTGCAGATCCCGGTTCTCACTGGCTTCATTGTCGTGCTTCTCGGCGGAGCGGCTCTCGGTGGTGTCACCGCGGCCGTGCCCCAGCTGCTGGGGACGCCGATTGCGGTCGAGGAGGAAGACCTGGACGAGGTGCGGACGGTCAGGGAGCGTCTCGGAAATGCGGTGGGGATCCCGCTCGTCGGCCTCGCCTTGCTCGCTCTTCTCGTCCTCCCTTTCGCTTACATGCTCATCCAGTCGAACCACCTCCTGCCCGGTGCAGGGGCTGCTCTGGTGGGCATCCTCACCGCGGGAGGAATCCTCGGCTTCGCCGCCCTGGCCGGCAATCGCCCCGAGATGCGGATATCGCTGGGCGATCTCCTGGTGGCGGTAGCGGGTATCGGAGCGGTGTTGATAGTGATCCTGGCGGTGCTCCTCTACTCGAGTGACGAGACAGCCCACGAGGAGGAAGGCGAGTCCGAGGCCGCGGTCGTCCTCGTGGTCTGAGGCTCAGCCCAACTCGGCCATGTTGAGGGCCGCCGATACGTCTCCCGCGGTTAGAGCGTTTCTGATCCGCTCCGCCACCTCTGCGGCCACCCGCACCTGAGCATCCTCGGTGGCGGCCCCGATGTGCGGGGTCATCACCAGGTTGGGCGCCTGGCGCAAAGGGCTATCGGCGGGCAATGGCTCCGTCTCGTAGACGTCGAGGGCGGCACCCGACAGCTTCCCCTCGCTCAAGGCGTCGGCCAGAGCCGACTCGTCGATGACCCCGCCCCTGGCGACATTGACCAAATACGCGCCGTTCTTCATGGCGGCCAGCTCCTCGGCTCCCAAGAGGGCCTCGGTCTCGGAGGTCAGCGGGACGTGGATCGAGACGACGTCTGAGCTCTTCAGCAACTCGTCTAGATCTGTGAGCCGGAACCCGAGTTCTCTGGCCCGGGAATCGGTGAGATAGGGGTCGTAGACGATGACTTCCATGCCGAAGGATCGGGCCCTGGTCACCACCTCCCCCCCAACCCGCCCCGCCCCGATCAGGCCCAGAGTGCGACCCTCCAGCTCGGCGCCCTGGAACCTCGACCTCTCCCACTCTCCGTCGCGGAGGGAGCGATCGGCCTCGGCGACATGGCGCAGCATCGCCAGGATGAGTGCCATGGTGAGCTCGGCCGCCGCCACCGTGTTGCCCGACGGGGCATTGAAGACGGCGATCGCCCTCCGGCTGGCGGCGTCCACATCGATGTTGTCCACCCCGACCCCGGCCCGACCGACGACCTTGAGCTCGGGGGCGGCGTCCAGCATGGCGGCGTCAACGGTGGTGGCGCTGCGCACGATGACGGCGTGGGCTCTCGCCAGGGCCTGGGCGAACTCGGGTGTCGACGAGTCGTCGACCCTGTCCACGACGAACCCCGCGTCCTCGGAGAGACTCGACAGCCCGCGCTCGTCCACCTCGTCGGTGACCAGCACGAAAAAGGTCATCCCAGGACTTCGCCCAACTCGTCGAGGAGCCTGTCGAGCTCCTCGACCGTGTGATCCCCCATATGCCCGATGCGGATCGTCGAGTCCTTGAGCTTGCCGTAGCCGCTCCCGATCACCCAGCCCCTCGACTTCATCTCCTTCACCACCGCAGGGCCGCTCCCCCCGCCGGGCATGGTGACACAGGTGACCGTCGGCGATCGGTGGCCTTCGGTGGCGAAGACCCCGACCTCGACGCCGCCGTCGGACTTCGCCGCGACCCACTCGAAAGTGCGTTGCTGCATGGCGAGATGGCGCTGCCATCTCGCTTCGATGCCTTCCTCGGCGATTCGGGAGAGCTGCAGATCCAGGGCGTAGAGGAGGGACAAAGCGGGCGTGGCCGG
>CAZAHX010000276.1:0-3066 GCA_964485005.1 uncultured Acidimicrobiaceae bacterium
CCCTCACCTAGTACTCGCCGCTGTCGCGCATAAAACGGCGCGTTTCGGGCGCAATCGGTGCGCGAAAGCTAACGGGTCATCAGGTCGGGGAGCCAGGTGACCAGCTCGGGGAAGAAGATGACCAGCATGATGGCGACGGCGAGCGCCCCCACGAACGGGAAAATCCCCCTGAAGACGTCCTGGAGCGGGACCTTTGTGACGCCAGAGACCACGAAGCAGAGCAGACCCACCGGGGGCTGGAGGAGGCCGGTGAGCAGCATCATGATGGTGAGGACCCCGAACCAGACCCCGGAGTATTCGAGCCCGATGATCACCGGGTACATGATCGGGGTCATGATCACCAGGATGGCGATCTCGTCCATCAGAGCACCCAAGAAAAAGTAGACCACGAAGATGAGGGTGATGATCACCCAAGGGGTGATGTCGAGCTGTTCGATCCAAATGCCGAGCTCGATGGGGATACGAGAAGCGGAGAGGAAGAACCCGAAGATCTGCCCGCCGATCACGAGCATGAAGATGAAGGCGGTGGTGCGGATGGTTCGGCTCAACGCACCTACGAAGCCCGACCAGGTCATACGTCGGGTGATGACCCCATAGGCAATAGAAAGGAAGGCCCCGGCAGCGCCGGCCTCGGTGGGGGTGAAGATCCCGAAGTAGATCCCGCCCATGCTGATCCCGAAGATCACCGGAACAGCCCACACCAGCCTGATCGCCTTCCATTTGCTCAGGTCGGGGGCTTCAGCCGGCCGCGGTGCGTAGTGGGGACGGGCCCGCACTACCAGGTAGGCGGTGAGCATGAGGATGGCGGTGGTGATGATCCCGGGGATGATCCCGCCGATGAGCACCTGGCCGATGGGCTCCTCGGTGAGCACTCCGTAAAGGACGAGGATCGCCGATGGGGGAATAAGGATACCCAGCGTGCCACCCACGGCGGCGGTGCCGGCAGCAAACCCCTGGTCGTAGTCGAATCGCCTCATCTCGGGCACGGCCACCACCGACATCGTGGTGGCTGAGGCGACGGCCGATCCGGACACCGCCCCGAACATGGCGGAGGCCCCGATGGTGGCGACTCCCAACCCGCCCCGCATCCGCCACAGAAACGCGTCGATGGCCTTGTAGACGTCTTCGCCCAATGCCGATGCGGCCAGAGCAAGCCCCATGAAGACGAAGAGGGGAATCACCGACAGGCTGTACAGGGAGGCGGCGAAAAATGTGTCCGAACCGAGTCGAGCCAGGGCGGCGTTCCAGTTGAGGATGGTCCCGAAACCGACCAGGCCGACGCCGATCATGGCGATAGCCACCGGCACCCGCATGAACAGCAGGATGACCAGAGCGACCATCCCCAGGATGCCAACGGTTTCGGGACTCAAACCTCCACTCCCGCGTCAGGGGTGTGAGGATCGATGGCGTTGACCGGCGCCCCCTTGAGACGCAGCACCACCCTCATCACCGTGGCTATCACGTAGAAGGCGGCCCCGACCGATCCCACCAGGATGAACGGCCACAGGGGGATGTCGAGGACCGGGGTCTCGGCGCCGGTCTGCTGGTTGCGGAGGACGAAGTGGTAGAGCCGGTAGGACATCAGCGCCATCACCACAACGGTGAAGAGATCGGAGAAGATGTCCAGGAATACCTTGGCGCGCCGGCCGACCCGCTCGTAGACGAGGTCAATGGTGATGTGATCGCCCATATCCTCGGAGTGGGCCACGGCGAGGAAGACGACCACGACGAGGATCATGCTGGTCAGCTCGACGGTGCCCCGGAAGGGTGCACGGAAGGCGTTGCGCCCGACGATGTCGACCACAGTCATGAAAAGGATGGCGAGTAGCGCCAAGCCAGCGACGTAGTGACTGAGCCTGTTGAACCGGCGCACCCATTTGATCCAGCCGGGCGCGGCTCGGTTCGCAGTCGACTGGTCCGGGGTCTGATCGTCGGCAGATGACTCCAGGATGACCCTCCTTCACACCGTCCGGGACCACCCGAGTGCCCCGGAAATCAGCAGAGGTGGTGACCGTACAAGACGGTCACCACCTCTGTGTCGCTCTTGGCGGGTTATTCGTATCCGGCCTTGATGTCCTGCATCCGGTCGTACATGTCCTGGGCGGGCACACCGGTGGCTTCGCGAGCGGCGATCCACTCGTCGGTGACCTCCTGGCCGATCTCGTGCCAGCGGGCCAGCTCGTCTTCGGGCAGCTCGTATATCTCGATGCCCTCATCCTGCGCCCTCTGGAAGATCGCTACGTAGGCTTGGTCATAGACCTCAGCCGCCACCAGCGAGTACTCACGCCCCAGGTCCAGCATCACCTGCTGGGCGTCGGGGGTGAGCGCATTCCAGCTGTCCAGGTTGATCACCAGGTATTGCGCCGCCACGTAGCAGTCGCAGGTGGTTCCGTAGGCCAACTCGGGGTAGAGCCCGAAGCTCTCCAAACCGGAGACGGCGATAGAGAGACCATCGATGACCCCGGTTGACAACGAGTCGAAGATCTCCGGTGCCGGTAGACCGACCGTGCTGGCACCCATCGCCTCCATCACCTGGCCCATGATCCCGGTGGGGAATCTGAGGGTGAGCCCCTGCATGTCCTCGACCGTCTGCACCTGGACACTCTTGGTCCAGATGTCACCGATGTCATGGGTCCACAGACCGAGCAATTGCACATCGGAGTACTCGTCCTGCAACGCGGGGAACTCGTCATAGAGATCCCACAGCGTCTGGGTGGCCTGCATCGCCGAGGTGAACTGGAACGGCTGTTCCACGATCTCGGTCACCGGGAAGACTCCGGCGTGGTAGCCCTGAAGAGCCCAACCCAGGTCCTGACCACCAGCGACAGTGTTCTCGAACGTTGCGGGCGGTGCTGCCAGGGCGCCACCGGGCTGGAATTCGATCGTGATGGTCCCGTTGGTTGCCTCGTTGACGGCCTCGGCGTATGGCTCGAGAGCGTTCACCGCGATCGGATGGACCGCCGGGAACGGGTGACCCAACGTCAAGGTGACCGGGTCACCAAAGTCCATCGAATCGGCGGCAGTAGTCGTCGTATCGGCCATCGCATCCGTCGTGGTGGTGTCCTC
>CAZAHX010000277.1:0-3050 GCA_964485005.1 uncultured Acidimicrobiaceae bacterium
CCCACCGTGTGGCTCCCGGGGCGGGGATCAGCCAGGCGCTCATGGGCCCCAGAGGTGACCTGTAGGTCGTCTCCTCGTAGTGGAGTCCGGCATCGCCGGGGTGGGCGGGGTAGGCCCAGGGGTCGAGATGGACCTCGGGGCAATCCTTGGGTGAGATCTCTCGGCAGACCGGCGGCGCCTTCCCCTTCAAGAGGCGGAACTCCCTGGTGACTCTGAGGCCCTCCACTTCGGTGACCTCCCCCACCTGGCCATAGCCGTCATCCCAGGCGAGCCCCAGGGTGCCGGGATGGCCGATGTCCTGTCGGGGGGCGGGAGCCTCCAGGGTGATCGTCCTCTTCCTCAGGGCACGGACCCAAACCCCGGGCCGCGGCTCCCTTTCCCCGACCCGGAGGAGATCCCTGCGCAGATCCAAGGAGCGGCGCCAGCCGACGAGGAGCGAGACGAAGACAGCCACCAGCACTACCAGGGCGAGCAGGTAGACGATCCCGGTCACACCGAGTCAAGGGCGGCACGGGCCGCGTAGTAGCCGCACATGCCATGGACTCCGGCCCCGGGTGGAGTCGCCGACGAGCACAGGAACACCCCTCCTCCTAGCTGGTAGGGACGCTTGGCGCCGAGCTGGAGGATCTTCCTCAACCCGAACTCGCCGCCGCCTATGTCACCACCGACGAAGTTGGGGTTGTACAGCTCGTATTCGCGGGCGTTGCGGGTGTGGCGCTCGAGGATGACATCCCGGAAGCCTGGAGCGAAACGCTCGATTTGAGCTTCGATGGCCCCGGTCATGTCCTCCGTCGAACCGTTGGGCACATGGCAGTAACCCCAGGCGGTGTGTTTCCCTTCGGGTGCTCTCGTCTCGTCGAACAGAGATTGCTGGGCGAGCAGGACGAAGGGTCGCTCGGGGTGTCGGCCATCGAATAGCTCGCGCTCGGCGGCACTGATCTCCTCCCATGTGCCTCCGAGATGCACCGTGGCGGCCTGTGGGCTGAGGGGGTCGGACCATGGGATGGGCTCGTCGAGAGCCCAATCCACCTTGAACACTCCCGGCCCGGGCTTCCACCTGGGGAGGCTCCAGAGCTTGGAGGGCGACAAGCGGTCCTTGGCGATCCGATAGGCGGCCGGTGGCATTACGTCGAGCACGAAGAGGTCACCTGGCAGCTCGTTCACCGACTGGACCATTCGGCCCGTTTCGATCGCGCCGCCGTATTCGTTCAGACGCCCGGCCAGCGCGGCCGCTATTGCCTGTGATCCACCACGAGCCATCGGCCAGCCCAGTGCATGACCGATGGCGCCCAGCATCAGACCGACCGCGGCGGTGGCCAGCGCGCTGAATGGGGCTATGGCATGAGCCGCCAGACCGGCGAACAATCCCCTCGCCTCGTCGGTTTCGAAGCGAGCAGCGATGACCGAGGCGGGGAGGCCGCCGAGTGCGGCAATTCTGGCGAACGGGCCGAGATGGTCGGGGATCAGTGTCAGGGGTGCGAGGACCTCCTCTACTACGGCATGGAGACTTTCCACGATTGGCCCCATGAGGTCGACGTACTTGGAGCCATCCTCCTCACCGAGTTGGGCTGCGGTGTCTGTTACCGACCGGTGAAAGGCGACCGCTCTGCCGTCGCCGAGAGGATGGGCGAAGGGGAGCGGTGGCTGCACCCATTCGACGTCGAGCGCGATGTCGTTGAAGAAGGGTGAGGCAATTCCCGAGGGATGGATCGCAGAGCAGATGTCGTGACGGAATCCGGGGAGAGTGAGCTCTTCGGTCCGGGTTCCCCCACCGACCCGATCCGATGCCTCTACAACGAGGACCCGGCGACCGGACCGGGACAGCTCGACGGCGGCGGCGAGGCCGTTGGGCCCGGCGCCGACGACGGTGGTGTCGTGCTCGCTGATGTCTCGACCGACCTCAGGTTCCGGTGAAGTCGGGATCCCGCTTTTCTGAAAAAGCGGCGATCGCCTCGTAGAGGTCGTTGGAGAGCAGGAACGACGAGTTCCACTGGGCCACATAGTCCAGGGCCTCGTCGATGGTTCTTCCGTCGGCGGCGGCGAGCACCCGCTTGATCCCCGCGGTCACCAGGGGGGAGTTGGCCGATATCTGCTGGGCCAGTTCGTAGACGGCTTCCATGGCCTGCTCCGGGTCTTGGAGCACCTGGCTCACCAGACCCCTCTCCAGCGCCCAGCTCGCGTCGTAATCGGCTCCGGTGTAGGCCATCTCGGCGAGCGCCCCGGCACCGATGATCGCCGGGAGCCGTTGTAGCGACCCGATGTCCGCCACCAGACCCATCCTGGTCTCCCGGATGGAGAAGACCGCGTCGGAACTGGCCACCCGGATGTCACAGGCGCTGATCAGATCGAGCCCCGCCCCCAGGCAGTAGCCGTGGACCGCGGCGATCACCGGCTTGGATGCCTCGGCGAAGCAGTTTGCCGTCTCCTGGAGGCTGAGGATGCTGTGATAGAGCCCGAGGTTCGTCTCAGCGGCGGAACGGCCCTCGGGTTGCAGGGTGGCGAGCATGCCGATGTCGATCCCAACCGAGAACGCGGACCCTCGGCCGGCGAGGACGACCACCCTCACCCGATCGTCGGCGTCGAGATGGCGCATCGCGTCGGGAATGTCGGTCCACATGTCCTCGGAGAGGGCATTGCGCTTCTCGGGTCGGTTGAGCCACAGAGTGGCGACATGGCCTGCATGCTCGACTTCGAGATGGCTGTAGCCCATCGCCCGAGCTTATCGGCCTGCTCGTGGGACCAAGCGTGAGTAGATGACGTCGCTGAGCAACGTCATCTACTCACGCTCGACGTGCGGGAGGCGAGCAGCTCGGCAACCGCGCTCAGATACTGGTCGTGGGTGAAGGGCTTGGGGAGGTAGCGGTCGCAGCCGGCGGCGAGGATGCGCTCCCGCTCCTCGGGCATGGCCAGGGCAGTGACCGCGATGATCGGGATCGTCCGCAGCTTGTCGTCTCCCTTGAGCAGCTTGGCCACGGTGATCCCGTCCATCACCGGGAGCATGATGTCGAGAACGATGAGGTCGGGGATCTCGGTCCGTGCCACGGCGAGCG
>CAZAHX010000278.1:0-3046 GCA_964485005.1 uncultured Acidimicrobiaceae bacterium
CACCCCGACATAGGCGGCCCAGTGCAGGGTGAGGTCGGAGACAATGGCTTCCCTCACCTCGTCCCATCTGGCGGTGATCGGGGCCGGTGGGTGGGTCTCCGGCGCAGGGACAGAATGGCTGAGATGGCGCCCCGCTCGGGCGGCCGCAGAGGCTGTCGCCGCTTCGAGAACCGGGACCGGCTCTTCTGGAAATGTCGTTTCCTCGGAAGCCATCGCCGGTTCAGGCTCGGCCACTTCCGGGGGCGGGCTCTGCTCGGCCTCGGCGAACCGGAGCAGCCGGGTATAGGTCTCCTCGTCGATGACACCAGACGCTTTCGCCTCGTCGAGAAACCGCGTTATGGCGTCGTCGTCCCGGTAGTCCCAGCCCGGATCGGGGGGAGGGGGAGGGTTATCCATATCCCGTCAGTATCGGAACCGGCGAAGTTGGCGGGCATAGGGGAACCACCCCATGTCTCGTCTGGGACGTTGGCACCGGTGGGCAGGTCGTTAGCTTGGCCGGCGTGCGAGTCACTCAGCGGAGATGAGCCAGAACCGGCCGACGCCGACCGAACCCTCCCGGGTCCTCTCGGCGCTGGGCATTCGCCGCGAAGAGATGGCCATGACCGGCTGGATGGTCGCCCTGTTCGCGGTCACCCAGGCCAGCCATGGGCTCGGCTTCAACGCTGCCGACGCCCTCTTCTTCCTCCGCTTCGGTGTGGAGGAGCTTCCCCTGATGATCCTGCTCTCCGGACCTGCGGTGATGGCGATCATTCTCGTCCACGGGGTGGGTCTCGCCTCCCGGGGTGTCCACGGCTGGCTATGGGCGGCGACCCTGGGCACCGCAGGATGGGCCCTGCTCGAGTGGCTGGGAGTGCGCTCCGACCTTCCCGGGATCTACCCGGTGGTGTGGATATCGACCCAGGTGATCATCATGGTGACCCTCACCATTCTCTGGAACGCGGCCGGTGCCGCCTGCACCACCCGGCAGGCGAAACGTCTCTTCCCCATCTTCGCCACTGCCGGGGTCGCCGGAGGTGTGGTGGGCAACCTTCTCACCGGCCCCCTCGCCAGCCTGATGGGCACGGAGAACCTTCTTTTGGTGCAGGGGTCGCTGCTGCTGTTGGGTGCGCTTCTCCTCGTCGCCGTGAGGAGGCAATTCGCCCCCGAAGAGACGCCGGCTTCCTCGATGACGGTCGAACTGAGAGGTACCTGGGCAACGATCCGGAAGAACCCGATGCTGAGGCTGGCCGCCGGGGTGGCAGTGGCCCTCTATGCGTTGTTCCATATGGTCTACTTCCCGTTCAGCGAGTCGGTGGCTTCCTCATTCGCCTCGGAGGCGGAGGTGGCGTCTTTCCTCGGAGTGTTCTCCTCGATAGCCACCGCGGCCACCTTCCTTGTCTCCCTGATGGTGGCCAACCGTCTCTTCGCCCGGTTCGGCCTCGTCCTCTCACTGATGCTCCTACCCGTCGTTTACGCCGTCGGGTTCACGCTCTGGCTGGGTAACTTCTCCTTGGCCACCGCAGCCGCGGTCCGCGGGATGCAATGGGTCACAGCGAACGCCATCGGCTGGACCGCGTTCAATGCACTGTTCAACGTGGTCACCGGTCGTCGCCGGGGTCAGGTGTTGTCATTCATCACCGCGGTGCCCGGCCAGCTGGGCACCATGGCCGCCGGCGCCCTGCTCATGGTCACCGCGTTGCTGCCCGCCCGGACGATGTTCGGGGTCGGCCTTCTCGTCTCGGTGGCTACGTTGTTTGCGGTGATCAGACTGCGCCCGGCCTACCTGTCGGCTGTGGTCGACGCGGTGCGCCAGGGCGTGATCGGCGTCTTCGACACCCCGTCCCAGGGTCTGCTCACTCCCGAGGACGGCGACGCCCGCCGTGTGCTCAAAGGTCATCTGGAGGACTCACGCCCCGAGGCAAGGGCCGTCGCCCTTTCCGGTCTAGCGCGCCTCGGCGGCCGGGACAACGCAGCCGACATCGAGCCGTTGCTGGAGGATCCCGACCCAATGGTTCGAGCCGCCGCCTTCGACTCGGTGTGTGTGGTGGACCCGGACCGGGTCTCGGCGCACGCCGCCGCCGCCATCGGCGATGCAGTGCCCGAGGTGCGTTTGCAGGTTCTCCACTACTTGGCTGCAAATCCTGGCGACGGCACGGTCGAGGTCGGTGAACGAGCTCTCGACGACTCCCATCCCCGGGTCCGTGCCGCCGCGGCGGTGGTAGTGGGAGGCGAGCGGGGGCAGCGGGTGATCGACGAGTTGCTCCGAGGCGGGCACGGAGGCGCCATCATCGCCGGGCTCGAGGAGACAGCGGTTCCCCATGCCACGATCGCGGTGGACCCCACCCCCTTCCTGAGCCATCCCGATCTGCGCGTCCGGGCTGCCGCAGCGTCGGCGCTGGTGGGCTCGGCCGGTCATGCCGGGCTGTTGCGACCAATGCTCGACGACCGCTCGCCCCGGGTACGGGGTGCTGCCGCCGCCGTTCTGGCCACCACGCCCGAGGGACGTCACCAGCTCCTCGATGTCCTCGACAGGGGGTCCGTCATGGCCTCCGAAGCGGCGCTGGTCGCCCTCACCCCGATGGACGACCTGCCTGCGGACTTCATCGGTTGGGCGCGGCAAGAGGCGGAGCGGGCCGCGATCCTCCAGACCTGCGCCCTCGCGCTTCCGGACAGTTCGGACTCCCTCCCCCAGCAGTACCTGGCGAGAGTGCTGAGGCTGCGGATCGAGCGTCTGACTCGCTGGGTCCTACGTGCGATGGCCACCAAGGAGACAAGGTCGGTGATGCCTTTGGTAGAGCGGGGCGTCCGCTCCCGGGATCCCGAGACCAAGGCACAGGCGATCGAGGCGCTGGAGACGATGGGCGCCAGAGTCGTCCTCGAGGTTCTGCTTCCGATCCTCGAGCCCGATCGCTCGACGGCAGCGATCAGCGAGAAGGCGGCTCTGCGTCTCCTCGCCGATGACTTCGACCCATGGTTGAGCTCGCTGGCGATCCGCGCCCTCAGCGATGAGATGGCGCCGGCGAGCCCGGGAGGCTTGGGCCTGGCAAGCTTGTCCTCGATGTCCCCT
>CAZAHX010000279.1:0-3028 GCA_964485005.1 uncultured Acidimicrobiaceae bacterium
CGTTCTGGTTGTAGTCGATGAAGATCCCGTGACGCTCCTCCTTCCACCAACTGGTCGTGACCAGCCCATCCATCCTCCGCTCCAGCTCGCGGGCGAAGGCGAGAACGGCGCGTCGGGTCTGGAAGAAGTCCCAGAGAGGCTCGATCCTCACGTAGACATGGATGCCCCGGCTCCCCGAGGTCTTCGGCCAGCCGGCCAGACCCACCTCGTCGAGCAGTTCCCGGGCGCCGGCCACCGCGTCGCGCACCGCTTCGAACCCGAACCCGGGTGTGGGATCGAAGTCGAACCGGAGCTCGTCGGGGTGATCGGTGTCCTCGGCCCGAACCGGCCATGGATGGAAATCGAGACATCCGAGTTGGACGAGCCGCACAACATCCCCTTCGGTACGGGGCACGTTCATGCGTCCCGGCCTTTGAGAGGGGAAGCGGATCTGGGTCGTTTCGAAAGGAGTGTTCTTCGCAGCCCGCTTGTGGTAGATGGGGTCGACGGTGACGTCCTGCATGTACCGCTTGAGCATGGTGGGGCGCCCGTAGACCCCCCGCAGCGCCCCCTTCGCCACCAGAGCGAAATGGTTCGCCACGTCGAGCTTGGTCCATCCCTGCTCCGGGAAGATCACACGCCCGGGACTGGAGATCTCGATGGTCTCGTCACCCAACGTGACCGTCGTGTGATCGCTCATCCGATCTAAGGTACAAGGCCCGACCCGGGGCTCACACAACCCGGGCTCACCAGCCGCGGAGGACCCGTGATCGATCCAGTCCCCGACCCCAGCGACGACGATCTCGCCGCCTGGCGGAGGACTATGGCACCCTTGGCGTTCAACGAAGCCTGGCGTCTTCTCGACAAGGGAGCCCTCACCCGGGAAGAGGAGGAGGAGATGCTGGCGGCGAGCCTCACCCAGCGGTATCACTGGTATCAGGTCGGAACACCGCGCAACCAGGCAATAGCCGACTGGCAGGTCTCCCGGGTCGCCGCCGTTCTCGGTTACGCCGAGCTATCCCATCGTTTCGGACAGCGATCGCTCGCCCTCGCCCGGGAGCACGGTCTGGATGCCTTCATCACCGGTTTCGCCCATGAGGCCATTGCCCGGGCGGCAGCGTCGGTGGACGACGTGGCAACCTTCACCGAGCACCTGGAAGCGGCGCGAGCCCTTCTCTCCAAGGTCGAAGCGCCTGAGGAGCGGAAAACTCTGGCGGCCGACCTCGACGAGATGAGCGAACGCTGAACAAAGGTTTGCCCCACCAAGGACGCCGGGTACAAAATCGAACACCGCGTTCCTTAGGCTCCATGGGGGTAATGCCCGTAGAGGGCAGAGAAAAACAGAGAGGAAACGATCTTTGATGCAGTGCTCACACGATCCGTGCACCTGTCAGGTGGAGACGGCCGGCGACTACTGCGGCCCGTCATGCCGCACAGGAGTCGCTGGGGTCGGCTCCAACCGCTGCCACTGCGGCCACGCCGACTGTGATGCCTCCACCGGCGAAGCCAGGCAGGCAGGCAGCGAGCGTTGACGGAGAAAGCCGCCTGGAACGTCCTCGCCGCCATGGCCGCGCTGGGAGCCGGCTGGGCCGCGCGAAAGGCAGCCACGGCGCTGTGGCACCGGGCGAGCGGCACCGAGACTCCCGCTGACCCCGCCGACCGCTCGATCACCTGGGGACAGGCTGCTTCGTGGGCTCTGCTCGCCGGCCTCTCGGGTGCGTTGGCGCAATTCATCGCCCGCCGGGGGGCAGCCGCGGCATGGGAACGGATGACCGGAGAGACGCCACCGGGAGTCCGACGGGTCTGAGCACGCTTGTCTGAGCCGAGGTTCGTCAGCGATAGTCTGGGGCGATGGCCCGGGTCCACCAGATCAACATCTCCAATGGCGGCGTCCCCAAAACCCCGGTATCCCAGGCCGAGATCACCGATAGCGGCGTCGTCGGCGACTCGCACAACGACAAGGTGCACCATGGTGGGCCGGATCGCGCCCTCTGTCTCTTCTCCCTCGAGGTCATCGAGGGTTTCCGCTCGGAGGGCCATCCCATCTCGCCCGGGTCCGTCGGGGAGAACCTCACCATCAGTGGGATGGATTGGGCAGAGATGGTCCCGGGAGCACGGGTGGCGATCGGCGATGAAGTGGTCGCCGAGATCACCAGCTACACCTCTCCATGCGCCACCAACGCCCGTTGGTTCAAGGAGGGAGATTTCACCCGGATGCTGCAGAGCCGTCATCCCGGGGAGTCCCGGGTCTATGCGCGTGTCACCAATGCGGGCATGGTTGTCACTGGCGACGAGGTCCGGCTACTGCCTTAGTGCCCTGAGTCAGGGCACTAAGGCGGCACCGAGGAACTCGAGGGTGCGGTCCCAGGCCCTCTCGAAGGCATCAGGGTCGAAGGTGTCACCGTCTGGTTCGCAGAAGCCGTGTCGGGTGCCGGGATAGGTCACCAATTCGACCGGCAGGGACTCCAATCCCATCGTCGCCCGCATGAAGACCGTCTCGTCATCGGTGATGTAGTCGTCCTGTTCGGCGAGGTGGATGAGATAGCTGGAGTTGGAGCCGGCGAAATCGATCTGCTGGGTGCCATAGAAGGAAACCGCCGCCGCCACCAGGTCGGGGAGACGCACCGACGCCCACAGGGCGAGCGATCCCCCCATCCCGAAGCCGACGATTCCGATCGAGCCGCCGGTCGATTTCTCGTGGAGCAGCTTGGCGGAGGCCAGCACCAGCGACGCCAGCCGATCGGGGCTGGCCGCACCGAGGTGGTCGAGAGCCTCCTGCTCTGTATCGGGCAGCTCCCCGAAGTTGATGTCGGGCGCAAGGACGGTGTAGCCATGGTCGGCGAGCCCGTCACATAGGCTCTTGACCGAGGCGGTGAGGCCCCAGAACGAGTGGAGTAACAAGACTCCCGGCCCGGGCCCCTCGTCGGACTGCACGAAATAAGCGAGATCGCGGACCACGGGTCAAACCTAATGACGGTGGTCCGTCGCCCAATGGGGGCGCGCGTGTCTCCGAGCCATCGGCGTCATCTGGCAAGGAGAAGCGCGCAGT
>CAZAHX010000280.1:0-3028 GCA_964485005.1 uncultured Acidimicrobiaceae bacterium
TCCCCTATGTCGTCCAGGTTCGACCCGGAGATCACCGCGGCCTGGTAACCCTCGTCCTGGAGGACGTAGAACAGGCTCTCCGCCAGCAACTCGTGATCTTCCACGATGGCGACGCGTGGAGCCGACGCCAGCTCCCTAGCGGCCATGACCATCCTCGTGCACGTATACAACGATCGTCAGCTCGAACCCTCTCCGCATCGTCAATTTTGATGACGAGGTCAAATTGGCCTCGCCACTTCATCAATCCTGGTGATGACGAACATGGCGTCGAACTGGTTAGTTGGCGTCATGCCCGGCCGCATTGCCATCTCGGTGGAACCCCCCCTGCTCGCCGATCTCCTCGCTCAACGGCTGACCAGCCGGTCATGGGAAGTCATCCGAGACCCCAACGGCGGCCGCGACAAGGGCGGGCACTTCGATGTCGTCTTATACACCGGCCACCTCCCCGCCGGGCTGAGGGCCCCGGTGACGATGAGACTCCCTGGGGAGACCGGGGTCTCTCCGGTGACCATAAGGAGACGCCCCCTGCGGAGTCGCAGCGTCGCCGTCGACGATCTCGACGGGCTGCTCGTCCTCATAGAGCGAGAGATCCACCACGCGCCTCGCTAGGGGCACGCTCAGAACGAACCGGGCGCCGCCTCCGGGGTTGTCCAGGTACACGAGGTCGCCCCCATGGGACCTTGCCAGCCTGCGGGCGATGTTCAACCCCAGACCACGGCCGGGAGATCCCGGTCGCTTCGTCCCCCGCTCGAACAGGTTGCGACGCATCGAGTAGGAGACACCCCGACCGTGGTCGATCACCCGGATCTCGGCCCGGTCGTCGACCGTATCGACCTCGACCTCTACCCGGGAAGTCCCGCTGTGGGTCCGGGCATTGTCGATCAGGGCCTGCACGATCTCGGTCAGGGCACCCCCCGCGAATTGCACCTCGAGGTCATCCGGCGCCTTCCAACGCAGGGCACCGTCTGACAACCCGGCGGCGGTGAATATGGGGTGGAGCACCGAGGCCAGCCGCATCGGACCCACCGGCTCGGCTCGGTCGCGGGTGAGCATGAGGCGGAGGCTCTGCAACTCGATGCGCAGCGCCGCCTTGAGGGCATCTCGCTCGTCGGCCGCCAGGTCCGAGCGACTGTCGAGTCCGTAGAGAGTCCCCTCGATGGCGGTGATGGCGCTGCGCGCCTCATGAGCCAGGTCACGCATCGCCTCCCGGGTTGCGTCGAGCTCGCTCCGCTGCCCACTGACCAAGCCGGCAACGTCGAGATAGGCGCAGGCGACGGCGAGAGCGACCGCGCCGAGGCCGAGGATCTCGGTGGCCGGCGAGGGGTCGCCTGCCAGGTTGAGCAGCTGGGTCGCCCCGAGAGCGAGGGAGGCGATCCCGAGTGTGGAGACCACTTCGTCGTCACGTCGGAACCCCATGGTGACGATGTAGACGCCGACACCGCTCCAGACCAGACCGGAAACGATGTCCAGTGCAACGGCAGCCCCCGGGGTCAAGGGGGTCGTCGACAGGACGGTCCAGAGCACCAGGACGATCGCCAGCGCCACCTGCCCCCGAGACCGTGAGCCTCGCCGCGGCGAGGACTCGCCCTCACGGGTGATGCTGCCGTGGACCAGGTAGTAGGCGGCCACGATCGTCCCGACCAGGCCCAGCTCGGAGCCTGCGAGCCGGGCTTCGAATTGACCCAAAACCGTCGGGGTCATCACCACGAATCCGGAGGCGATCAGGGTGCCGATGGCGAGGGAGATCGACGAGTGAGATGGGCTGAGACGGTTCCTCTCGAAGAAGAGCAATCCCAGACCGATCAGTCCAAGTGCCAATGCCCCCCGCAGCCCGGTCCAGGAGGGGCCGGTCTCCAGGGTTTCCCCGCCGACGGTCCCGCTCCAGGCCACGGCGATCAGGGCGAGGAGGAGCGCAGCACTGATGAGCAGACGCCGTTCTACAGACCGGTCAGACAAAGAGCCGCCTCCCACGCTCGCCCCGCCAACGGGTTTTCCACAAGCTATCCACAGTTCGCGCCCTATGCATCAAGTTTTTTCGCACACCGGGAGGAATCTCGACTGAGCAGGGGTTTTGCGCCCAGAAGAGAAGGGTTTTCAAAAGTGAAACCGCTCTTTGCAGCGCGGAGTGGTGAAAAGGAATTGGCCCGGTGGAGAGCATGACTTGAATTGACTGGGTGACCAGATCCCGGGCGACGGTGGAATCGTGGTGGGTGGAGGGAAAGAGTTGGGCCCTCTCCCCCGAACGGTGGTGGCGTGACACATCTCCTTGGGGATGGCTGATGGCCGCGGTGATCGCCGTGTACATCATCCACTTATCGGTGCGGACGGTGGGCAACCACTACGGGCTGGGCACCTCGGCATACGACTTCGGCCTCTACGACCAGGGCGTCTGGCTGCTCTCCAGGTTCAAGACCCCTTTCGTGACCCTCATGGGCCGCAACCTCTTCGGCGACCACGCCTCGCTGATCCTGATCTTCGTGACGCCTCTGTTCTGGTTCATCAAGAGCACAGGGGTGTTGCTCGTGGTACAGAGCGTCGTCATCGGTCTGGCAGCAATGCCGGTCTATCTCTACGCCAGGGAGCGGATCCGCGACGGGGCCTTCGCCGTCCTCCTCGCCTCTGCGTTTCTCCTCCACCCTGCCGTGGCGTACACCAACCTGGAGAACTTCCACCCCGATTCGTTCCTCGCCCTCTTTGTGGGGTTTGCCATCTACGGCGCGCTCACCAGCAGGTGGCGGATCTACGCCGTCGCTGTCCTCCTCGCCCTCCTGGTCAAGGAGGACGTGGCAGTGGTCATGGTTCCGCTGGGCATCTGGGTGGCCGTCAAGAGGGACCGCCGCATCGGTTTGCTCACCGTCGGGGGGAGCATCGTCTACGCCCTCTTCGCCCTGTTCGTGCTGATGCGTCCCTTGATTGGCGTCCCCACCCTGAATCTGTGGCGGATTCCCTTCGACGGCCCTCTCGGGCTGATCGGGGAGGCCTTCACCCGTCCGGGCAATGTGGTCGACCATCTGCTCAGTGGCGAGCG
>CAZAHX010000281.1:0-3019 GCA_964485005.1 uncultured Acidimicrobiaceae bacterium
GTGGACGGCTCGATCGAGACGACCCTGGTGACCTCGTCGAACATGTCCTTCACCTCGATCACCTCGGGATGGACCGGGATGGCGCCCCGATCGATCCGGGAGACCACCAGCAGGTCTTCGATGAGACGTTGTAGCCGCCCGGCCTGCTTGCGTGCGCTGAGCAGGAGATGTTGACTGGTCGGCTCCGGAGGAGCGAGCTCAGGGCGGTTCACCGTGTCCAGCGAGCCGATGATCGACGTCAGGGGACTGCGCAACTCGTGGCTGACCGTGGAGACGAAGTCGGTCTTCATCTGAGCCACCTCCTCGAGCCGTCGCGCCATCTCGGCCTGTGCCTCGTAGCGACCGATCTGGCTGAGGACCAGGCCGGCAGGTGCCGCCAGCGAGCCCAGCTGCTCCAACTGGTCCTCGGTGAAGTTCCCCTCGTAGGGATCCCCGACCACTATCACCCCGACCCGCATCGACTCCACCTTCAGCGGAGCGACCAGTGCCTGCCTGAGGCCGAGGTCCTTCAGGAGCACATGGGAGTCGGTGTCGCCGTCGACCCGTTTCACGAAGATGGGCTTGGCGGCCCGGTAGGTCTGGGACACCACGCTGGGGGCGTTGATGTCCACCGTGATCGGATCGGTCTCGAGGGGGTATCCGTTCACCCAGATCGGGCTCATGACCTCGAGACGGTGCATGTTGGCGTCGTGGAGGAGCACCACCCCGACCTGGGCGTCGAGGTACTTGCAGATCGTCCCCACCAGGTGGGGCACGATCTCGGAGAGCGATTCGGCGCGGGCCAGCGTGGCGCTGACCGCGTAGAGGCGCTCGAAGTCGAGACGCTGCTGCTCGAGTTTTGCCTCTTTGCCGAACGAGGTGACCGCCTCCTTCTCGAACTCGAAACCGACCAGAGCGGTGGCTGTGCCGACGACGACGATCACGACTATCGGTGTGACCACATCGGCGACGACGTTCGCATCACCCCCGTTGAGGTTGATGACCGCGATCGACAGCCCGATGATCACCGTGACCAGGCCGTGCGCCCACCACATCAGCAACAGCCCGGAGACGGCTGTTATCCCGTAGAGGATCGGCTCTGCGGTCGCCTTGAGGTCGGGGATCATCGCCAGTGCCGAGATGCCGGCGATCATCCCGAGGAGCCACCCGGTGGCGGCCCACGGCGCCGCCTGGGAGCGCATGATCCGATCCCACCGCAACGCGGTCGAGAGCACCAGCAGGGTGGCCAGTGCGGCCATCGGGATGAAGAACTCCGGCAGGGTGAACAGCTGCGTGCCGTCGGGCAGCGGGCTGCGGACGGCCTGGTACCCGATGATGATCAAGACGATCCACGCCACCGCGGAGGCGCGGCGAAGCAGCGACGACCGGAATCGGGCCATCGCTTCGTGGACGCTCGGGCTCACGCTCTCAGTAGTCATGGGAAATGGGCCTGTGATAGTTATTCTCGGCGTTTCTCCGGGTCTGATCGAGGATTGTTATTGGCACTGCGCTCATTTCTTGACGGGGCGCTCTTCGCCGAGGTGTACGGCGAAGGGGCTCCGAACATCCTCGCTCTGCATGGTTGGGCCAGGCGCGGCAACGACTTCGCCAGGGTCCTCGAGGGGTTGTCCGGCATCGCTCCCGACCTCCCGGGTTTCGGGGCCTCACCCGCACCGGATGAGGTGATTGGCGCTGAGGCCTATGCGGACATTGTGGCGGGCATCCTCGATTCTTTCGATAGGCCTCCAGTCCTCGTGGGTCATTCCTTCGGCGGGCGCATCGCGGTCTGCCTGGCGGCGAAGCACCCCGACCGGGTGGGCGATCTCGTCCTCTCGGGCGTCCCGTTGATCCGTTTGGAGACGGGTCGCCGTCCCCCACTCGCCTATCGGGCGGCCCGGTGGATGAACCGGGTCGGGATCATGTCGGACGAGCGGTTGGAGAGGGAGAAGCGAAGCCGGGGCTCGGCCGACTACCGCGCTTCGACCGGGGTGATGCGCGACATCCTGGTGAAGGTGGTCAACGAGAGCTACGAGGGCCAATTGGGCCGGATCACCAGTCACGTCCATCTCCTCTGGGGCGCCGACGACTCCGACGTCCCGGTCTCGGTGGCAGAGGCCGCCGACGCCCTCATCGCCGACTCGACTCTCCAGATCCTTCCGGGGGTGGGGCACTTCCTGCCCATCCAGGCACCGGGCGCCCTGCGGGAGGCGATCGAGCGGGCGTCGAGTTGATCTGGCTCCTCGCCCTCGCCTGCGCCGCGGCCACGATTCCTGCCGGTCTCCGCTGGCTGCGGGTGGCGCAACGAGAGCACTACCTGGCAGGCGAGGTGAGCCGGTTCGCGCTCCGATGGTGGGCCGGCCGCCCGCGCAACGGCGCCCTGGCCCTCGTGGGTGTCCTGGGCGCGGCGCTGTCGGTGGTCGATGTCGTATGGGGGCTGGCAGTCCCCGCGGTCCAGGTGGGCCCGCTCGGGCTCCCGGTCAAGGGACGGACGTCCCCACTGGCCTGGACCGACCGTCTCCGCCGGCTCGCCCTGGTCTCGGGGCTCATCCTCCTCGTTGCGTACCTCGGCGGGGCCGTCATCGGCCGTCCACTCCTCGTCGTCATCCCGTTGCTCCTGTCGTTCGTCGTCGTGGACCTCGCGCTCTGGGCCCTGGCTCCTCACGAGCGGCGCATGGGGGAGAAGTGGGTCGAGCGAGCGAGCGCCAAGCTGAGATCGGTCGATCCCGAGGTGGTGGCCATAACCGGCTCTTACGGAAAGACCACCACCAAGAACTACGTCGCCCACCTGCTGGCGGGCTCGAGGCGGGTGGTGGCCAGCCCGGCGTCGTTCAACAACCGAATGGGCCTCGCCCGAGCCATCAACGAGAACCTCGCCCCGGGCACCGAGGTCTTCGTTGCCGAGATGGGCACCTACGGGCCCGGTGAGATCGCCGAGCTGTGCCAATGGATACCGCCCAAGGTGGCGGCGCTGGTGGCGATCGGCCCCGTCCACCTGGAGAGGTTCCGCACCCTGGAGAACATCGTCGCGGCCAAGTCCGAG
>CAZAHX010000282.1:0-3007 GCA_964485005.1 uncultured Acidimicrobiaceae bacterium
GGGGCATCAACGACGACGCCCTGGTGCGCGAGGACGACAAGTTCCTCCAGATCGTAAGTTGCAACACCCACAACATCGCGGTCCTGATCAAGGCCCTGGCCATCGACTCCGACGGGACCAGCCATCTCGAGGACGGCCGGTTCCTCTGCATGCGCCGGGCCAATGACATATCCCAGGACGAAGGGTTCGTGGCCAGCCCGACGGTGGGGGCACACGGTGACGATCGCTTCGGCACCCACCACGCCCGAGATGCCCACGGCCTGTTCAGCACGGTGGGATACGACCTGAGCCTGTTCTCGTCGGCGATCAAGCTCGACACCCAATACATGCACTCGCTCCACTTCTCGCTGAAACTGGACCGGGACATGACACTCGACGAAGTGAAAGACCGACTCCTTGCCAACACCAGGGTGGCGGTTACCCACAAGAAGTCCGCCAATCAAGTCTTCTCCTTCGGCCGTGATCATGGCTACTACGGGAGGATCATGAGCCAGGCGGTGGTGGCCCTGGAGACCCTGGCGGTGCGTAACGGCAACGAGGTGGTGGGGTTCTCCTTCACCCCCCAGGACGGGAATCCCCTTCTCTCGACCGTGGCCGCCATGCTTTGGTACCTGGATCCGGAGACCCTCGATCAGCGTCTCGACGTGCTCCGCAGGTATCTGTACGCAGAGATCTGAGTGGAGGCGAAGGCGCGGGACTTCGCCGCGGAGGCGATCAGGGCCGTGGGGGAGCGCGACGTGCCCCTGGCCAGGACCAGCATCGCCCAGGCCTATGACGCCGACAACAAGATCGGCCCTCTGGTGGACGCGGTCTATCTCGCCTGCGCCGAGATCGAGGCCGAAGGGGAGGTGGGCATCGCCACCTGGGACACCCTCGCCGACGCGGTAGCCGGGTCGGACCTCCTCGCCGTGGTGGAAGATGCCCGCTGTTGACGCCTCGACCGAGGTGTCCGACACGGGGGCCGTTCCGGATGATCGTCGACACGGTGTGGTCAGTGTGGATCAGGGCCGGCCTGGAGAGTGGGTGCGGGTCCGCTACACCGGGGTCTACGGGACCGACATCGAGGCGGTGGCCAGGTGAGAAATCTCAGATCCTGCGAGTCTCGTTCTCGATCAGTCGCTGAACCACGGTCCTCAGGATGGTGGTCGCGACCCTCGGATTGGCGTCGAGCATGGAGGAGAACTCCGATGAGCTCATCACCAGCACCTCCATGTCTGTGAGCGCTTCGACATCGGCGTTACGGGGCATGTCGGTGATGAGGCTCATCTCGCCGAAGAAGTCCCCGGGGCCCAGCTCGGCGATCTCGACACCATTCGAGCTGACCGAAGCCCTTCCGGACTCGATGATGACCGCTTCCCGCCCGACGTCACCCTGGCTGACGAGCTTCCTTCCCGCCGAGATCGTGAGTGGCGTCGTCAAGCCGACCAACTTCCGGAGGTCTCTCTTGGGCAGATCGCCAAAGAGAGGGATCGACTTGAGGACATCGACCTTCTCGCTGTCTTGCCGCATTCGAATTCCCTTTCGTCCGTGGACGTCGAGGCTATCGACGCGGGTCCCAAGAAGCAGACTCCGACTCGCCGTCCCCGAAAACGCAGCGGCGATGAGCGGGCGTACCGGGTCGTGATAGTCGAGGTCATAGCGGTGGGAACCGAGCTGCTTCTCGGTCAGATCGTCAACAGCAATGCCGCGGTGATCGGCGCTTCACTTGCCGCAGCCGGCCACAACGCCAATTTCCAGCAGGTGGTGGGGGACAATCAGACCCGCCTAGAGCAGGCCATAACGCTCGCCATGTCCCGATCGGACGCCGTGATCATCACCGGGGGAATCGGGCCCACGCAGGACGACCTGACGCGCGAGGCGCTGGCGGGCGCGACGGGGATCAAGCTCGTCTTCGACGAGGAGTATGCGCGACATCTCGAGGAGTGGTGGGCGAGGAGGGGCCGGGACATGCCCCGCTCCAATCTGCGTCAAGCCGAGCACCCCGAAGGAGCCGAGCTCCTGCCCAACCCCAAAGGGACGGCACCGGGCCTGTCCCTCGAACATAAAGGGACCCTGGTCTTCTGCATACCCGGGGTTCCCGAGGAGATGGAGTACCTGCTGTCCCGGGAAGTCATACCGAGGCTCTCGGTGGCCTCGGGTGGTCCCTCGGTGGTGGAGAGCCGGCTGCTCAGGACTTGGGGACGATCCGAGTCTGACATCGCCGACCGGCTCGACGACCTCTATCAGGGGTCGACCAATCCCTCGATTGCCTTCCTCGCCTCAGCCGGAGAGATCAAGGTCAGGATCACCGCCAAGGCCGAGGATCGCGCTGCCGCTGCGGCCCTCATCGACCCGATGGAGGCCGAGGTGAGGGAACGACTCGGTGAGGCAGTGTTCGGAGTCGACGACGAAACCGTCGAAAGGGTGATCATCGGGCTGCTCACTGATCGGGGGCTGACCATCGGCAGCGCCGAGTCGATGACGGGCGGGCTCGTCTCTGCAGCGCTCACCTCGGTCCCCGGGGCGTCGGCCGTGGTCCACGGGGCCCTGGTCGCCTACGACCACGAGTTGAAGCGGCGTCTTCTCGGGGTCACCGACCTCGACCGGGTGGTGGACCCACAGACCGCCGAGGAGATGGCGAAGGGAGGCCGGAAGCTGCTCGACGCCGACGTGGTCGTGGCCGTCACCGGCTCGGCGGGCCCCGACCCTCTCGAGGAGCCCCCGGGCACTGCGGTGATCGCGGTGGCCACACCCGAGGAGACGAGATCGAAGAGATTGCACCTCCCCGGCGACCGGGAGCGGGTCCGCGCCTACAGCGTGACCGCCGCTCTGCAACTCACCCGTCTCGCCCTCATCGGCCGATGGTGGAATCCGTAGGGCGGGTCTTCGTTGCGGTGCCCTTGCCCCCTGAGGTGAGGATGGCGCTTGCCGATGCGCTCCACCCCGTGGCCATCCCGGGTCGCGTGGTACAACCCGAGAACTGGCACATCACCCTGCGCTTCCTGGGCACCGTCGACCAGGTGACTTA
>CAZAHX010000283.1:0-3004 GCA_964485005.1 uncultured Acidimicrobiaceae bacterium
ACCAGGTACTGCTGGGTCGCCCTCACCCCGCGCACCTCGAGGACCTCCTTGGGGTCGAGCGGGCCCTCGGTGAGCTGAGCGCCGGCCTCCACCTCGTCGCCATCCCTGACCCGCAACTTGGCGAAACGGGAAATCGAGTAGACCGCCTCCTCGTCGCCGTCGCTGACCACGAGACGGCGTCCCTCGTCGTCGTCGATGTGCTTGACCTTGCCTGACATCTCGGAGATTGCGGCCTTGCCCTTGGGGGTGCGGGCCTCGAACAGCTCGACCACCCTGGGGAGACCGTGGGTGATGTCCTCACCGGCGACGCCACCGGTGTGGAAGGTGCGCATGGTGAGCTGAGTGCCAGGCTCGCCGATCGACTGGGCGGCCATGATCCCCACGGCCTCCCCAGTCTCCACCAGCCTCCCCGTCGCCAGGGAGAGCCCGTAACAGGTCTGGCAGACTCCGCCCCTGGTGTCACAGGTCAGCGGGGAGCGGACCCGAACCGACTCGACATCGGCCACCTGGACCGCCTGCAACTCCTTGGTGCCGATCAGAGTGCCGGCGCGCAGCTTCTCGTCGTCCTCGGTGGCGACGAAGGAACGGCCCTCCTTGAGATCGTCGGCGAGCGCCCGTCCGAAGATCCGAGAGCGGAGATTTCTGATCTTCTCGCCCCGGTCGTCGACCACCCTGATGACGATTCCGCGGTCGGTCTCGCAGTCCTCCTCGAGGACGATCATCTCCTGGGACACATCTACCAACCGCCGTGTCAGATATCCCGAGTCGGCAGTACGAAGAGCCGTGTCGGCGAGGCCTTTTCTGGCCCCGTGAGTGGAGATGAAGTACTCGAGGACGGAAAGGCCTTCTCTGAAGTTGGAGATGATGGGACGAGGGATGATGTCACCCTTGGGGTTGGCGACCAGACCGCGCATCCCGGCGATCTGACGCACCTGCATCATGTTCCCCCGGGCCCCCGACCCCACCATCATGTCGAGCGGATTGAATTGCTCCGACTTGAGGCTGGCCTTCATGGCGTCGGTCACCTTCTCGGTGGCCTCGGTCCAGATCTCGATCAACTCCTGCCGGCGCTCGTCGTCGGTCACCACTCCCTTGGCGAAGAGGTTCTGCACCTTCTCGGCGCGCTCCTCGTACTCGGCAAGGATCCCCGCCTTGTTCTCGGGAGTGCGCACGTCGTCGAGACCGATGGTGAGACCGGCCTTGGTGGAGTAGAAGAAGCCGAGATCCTTGATCCCGTCCAGCGAAGCCGCAACCTCGGATCGGGGATAGCGCTCGATGATGGTCTCGATGAGCAGCTTGATATCCGACTTGATCACCGGCGCGTTGACGAAGGGGAAGCCCATGGGGAGCGCCCGGTTGAGCAACGCTCGGCCCAGGGTCGTCTCCGCCAACGAGCCCGGCTCGGTAGGCTCGTCGGCGACCAGCTTGCCCAGGGTCCCCTTGAGGTCGGCGTGGACCTCGGGGTCACCGGCGAGCTCGCCGAGACGGAGCTTGATCGGGGCGTGTAGCGAGAGCTCCCCGATCTCGTGGGCCATCACCGCCTCGTCGAGGTCGGCGAAGTGGCGACCCGCCCCGATGGCGTCCTCCACCATCTCGGACACATAGAAGACACCGATCACCATGTCCTGAGACGGGGTGACGATGGGACGGCCCGACGCCGGGGAGAGCACGTTGTTGGTGGAGAGCATGAGCACTCGCGCCTCGGCCTGCGCTTCGGCGGAGAGGGGGAGGTGCACCGCCATCTGGTCGCCGTCGAAGTCGGCGTTGAAGGCCTCGCACACCAGGGGATGGATCTGGATCGCCTTCCCCTCGACCAGCACCGGCTCGAAGGCCTGGATCCCGAGTCGATGAAGGGTCGGCGCCCGGTTCAGCAGCACCGGGTGCTCCTGGATGACATCGGAGAGGACGTCCCAAACCTGGGGGCGCTGTCGCTCCACCATCCGCTTGGCCGCCTTGATGTTCTGGGCCAGGTCCAGATCGACCAACCGCTTCATCACGAACGGCTTGAACAGCTCCAACGCCATGATCTTGGGCAGGCCGCACTGGTGCAGCTTGAGCTGGGGCCCGACCACGATCACGGAGCGCCCCGAGTAGTCGACGCGCTTGCCGAGCAGGTTCTGACGGAACCGCCCCTGCTTGCCCTTGAGCATGTCGGAGAGTGACTTGAGGGCGCGGTTGCCCGGGCCGGTGACGGCGCGGCCGCGACGGCCGTTGTCGAAGAGGGCGTCCACCGCCTCCTGGAGCATCCGCTTCTCGTTGTTGACGATGATCTCCGGCGCTCCCAGATCGAGCAGCCTCTTCAGCCGGTTGTTGCGGTTGATCACCCGTCGATAGAGGTCGTTGAGATCGGAGGTGGCGAAACGGCCACCGTCGAGCTGGACCATAGGTCGAAGGTCCGGGGGGATCACCGGGACCGTCTCGAGGATCAGGTCCTCGGGTCGGTTGTGGCCCTCCCAGAATGGCTTGACCACCTTCATGCGCTGCGTAGCCCGCTGCCGTTTCTGCTGAGACCCGCCGCCGAGATGATCGTGCAGGCCGTCCATGACCTCGTCCAGATCCAGATTGATCAGGAGCGTCTTCACCGCCTCGGCGCCCATGCCCCCCTCGAAGTAGTCGGCGTAGCGGAAGTAGATCTCCCGCCAGAGCTGCTCGGACTCGATGAGCTGCTTGGAACCCATGCCCCGGAAGGTGTCGAAAGCGTCCTCGATCAGCTCCACCTCGCGGTTGGAGCGCTCCTCGCGATCCTTGATCTCGCGCTCGACCTCCTTGCGGCGGGCGTTGATCTCCTGGGTCTTGGCACCACCCTCTTCCATACGCTCCAGCTCGTCCTCGAGAGCCTCGAGACGGACCTCGTGCCAATCCTTGTACTCGGCACGAACCACCTCGATCTCGTCCTTCATCGCAGCCTCCAGCTCGGGGAGGTCCTTCTGACGACGCTCGTCGTCGACGGAGGTGACGATGTAGCTGGCGAAGTAGATGACCTTCTCCAGCTCCTTGGGGGACA
>CAZAHX010000284.1:0-2972 GCA_964485005.1 uncultured Acidimicrobiaceae bacterium
CGGAGGATCTCGCTCGAGGGCCCCGACGACGAACTGACCCGTCTCGCCGACACCTTCGACAACATGCTGGAGCGTCTCGACCAGGCCTTCACCAGCCAGCGACGCTTTCTCGCCGACACCAGCCACGACCTGCGCACCCCGCTGGCGGTGATCCGGTCCAACGTGGAGCTGGTGCTCGACGATCCCGGAGCCACCCCGGCAGATTGGGAGAAGGCGGGAGGGATCATCCGTCGCAACGCCGTGAAGATGTCGGAGATGATCGACGGACTCCTCGCCGCGGCCCGGCTCCAGACGGGGAAGGCTCAGGCGGTCACGCTCGATCTCGCCGATCTGGTCAGGGCCAAGACCGCCGAGTTCGCCTCGGTCGCGGCTTCGAAGGAGATATCGGTTCGGTCCGAGCCGGAGGCTGTCCTGGTAGAAGGGGTGGAGGTCTCTCTCGACCGGGCCCTGGCGAATCTGATGGACAATGCGCTCGAGGCCTCGCCGCCGGGGTCGGGGATCGTGGTCGGGTCGGGCAATCACGATGGCTGGGCATGGATGGGCGTCGAGGACCAGGGCCCCGGCTTGGACGACACCCAGCCGGAGGGTTTCGGGCTCTCCATAGTGGCGCAGATCGCAGAGGCTCACGACGGTGTGGTGCGCTCCTATCCTGGTCGTGGGAACAAGGGCACCGCGATGGTGGTGTGGATCCCGGCGGCCGGGGGTACCGGGGGGGAACCGCCCGCCAAGTCGCCGTTTATCTCGACTTGACCCGCGGTTTAGGCATCGGTTAGCGCCGGGACCATATGTTGAATGTGGGATGACATCGATGAGTGACTTCGAGAAGGACCGTAGAAAGAGACCGGGTCTGTTGCCGGCGCTCGCCTATTTCGTCGGGGTGCTCCTGATCGTCGCCCCGGTGGCCTGGCTCGCGCCCGGCCTAGATCCCAGCGAGGCTACGACCCTGCCCGTCGTCGCGACCACGACGACCACCGTCGCCCCGGAAGCGAGGGCAGCGCCGGTGCTCACCGGCGGCGAGCCGGTGGCTGCGGCGGCCGAGGTCATCCTGCCCTCGGTGGTCCACATCCGGACCACGAGCGGTCTCGGCTCGGGGGTCATCTACGACTCCGACGGTCTCATCGTGACCGCGGCCCATGTCGTCGAGGGCGACGACACCGTCAGCATTCGGCTCGCCGATGGCCGTCAGTTCCAAGGCACGGTGGTGGGCTCGGCGGCAGAGGTCGATATCGCGGTGATCCGTATCGAGACCGCCGACCTGCCTGCCGCCGATTTCAACACCGAGAAGCCCAGGGTGGGTCAGCTCGCCATCGCGGTGGGCAGCCCCTGGAACCTCGCCTCCACCGTGACCTCGGGGATCATCTCCGCCGTCGACCGCCCGAGCTGTAATCCGGTGACGGGCATCTGCGTGTCGGTCCTCCAGACCGATGCCGCCATCAACCCCGGCAACTCCGGGGGGGCGCTGGTGGACCGGACCGGCGCGGTGGTCGGGATCAACGTCTCCATCTTCACCGAGTCGGGGGCGAACGACGGGGTGGGCTTCGCCGTGCCCAGCGAGACCGTCAGGGCCTATGCCGATAGCATCGTCTCCGGCGAACCGCTCGTCGCCGCTTTTCTCGGTGTGAGCGGCGCATTCGTCACCGAGGAGGGGAGGGCGGGGGCCCTCATCACCGAGGTCATCCCGGGCAGTGCCGCCGAGCAGGCCGGGATCCAGGTCGACGACGTGATCGTGTCCATCGACGGCGTTCCCATCCAGGGAATCGATGACCTCGCCGCCCAGGTGAGGACTCATCGCCCCGGCGAGATCGTCGAGGTGGTCCTGCTCCGCGAGGGCGAGGAGATCGTCTACCAGGTCGCCCTCGGCGAGCGAGAAGACGCCAGCTGAGCCAGCCGCTAATCTGATCACCGCCCACCCCGGTGGGCCGCCCTCGGGCTCAGCGAAGCCGGTGAGAACCCGGTGCTGTCCCGCAACTGTGAAGCCCCGAGAGGGGACGAGCCAGGTCGCCTGGCCTGAGGGCCACGCAGAAAGTCTCGGATGAAGACGGACTCGTGGGCGTAAGGGAAGCCACCGACCTCTTCATCCTCCAAGACGGAGGATGTCTCATGCGAAGGATTGCCCTGATCCTGGCCTTGCTGGCAGTCGCGGCGTGTGCCGGCGATGGTGCCACCACCACCACCACCAACGGCGTAGAGGACGCCACCACCACGACAAGCGATGCCACCACCTCGAGCAGCGCCCCCGTCGACTTCCCGGTCACCGTTTCGGGTGACAACGGCGAGGTGACAATCGAACAGCGGCCGGAGGCGATCGTCTCGCTCTCGCCGACGGCTACCGAGATGCTCTTCGCCATCGGGGCCGGGCCCCAGGTCGTGGCGGTCGACGACCAGTCGGACTACCCGGAGGAGGCCCCCATCACCGACCTTTCGGGCTTCACCCCGAACCTCGAGGCGATCCTCTCCTACCAGCCCGACCTCGTGGTGCTCTCCTTCGACCCCGCCGACAGCCCCATCACCGAGGGGTTGGCCACGACCGGCGTGCCCGCCCTGGTGCTCGACGGGGCTGCCTCCATCGACGAGGTGTACGAGCAGATCCACACCCTCGGAGATGCCACCGGGAACCCCGACGAGGCTGAGGAGCTCAATGAGGAGATCCAGGGAGAGATCGCCGAGATCGTGGCCGAGACCGGGGCGGCCGGAGAGGGCATCACCTACTACCACGAACTGGACCCGTCGCTCTTCACCGCCACCTCTGCCACCTTCATCGGCCAGATCTACGGGTTGCTCGGCATGGTGAACATCGCCGACGACGCCGACGCCGAGGGAACCGGCTTCCCGCAGCTCTCCGCGGAGTACATCGTCTCCCAGGACCCCGATCTGATATTTCTCGCCGATGCCGCCTTCGGCGAGTCGGCGGAGACGCTGGCGGAGCGCCCCGGGTGGGAGGGCATGACCGCCCTCGAGGAGGGCGCCGTGGT
>CAZAHX010000285.1:0-2969 GCA_964485005.1 uncultured Acidimicrobiaceae bacterium
GCGTTGGCGACAAAGTCGCGCCTGATCGTCTCGGCGCGCTCCCGTTCGGTGATGTCCAACACCACGAGGAGTACTCGCTCGTCCTCGCTGAACGGCGTCGCCACGGCGCGCAGACGCCTCGTCGGCTTCCCGTGATCGACCACCCGCACCTCCGGCTCCCGGCTCTTCCTTGCGCTGCGGACCGCGGTCTGGAACTGGAAGGGTGAGAGACCCTGAAGGTGGTCGGGTACGGCCCCGAGAAGTGTGTAAGCAGTCGGATTGGCATAGACGACCCGATCGTCCCCGTCGACAAGGATGGTCCCTTCCGGCAAGCCGCCAAGCACGACCTCGAGGGTCTCCGACGCCTCCTCGGACTCTTCCAGCCTGGCGCCGAGACTCCCGGCGAGCTCCGATATGGCCAGACCCAGGCGATCCAACTCCGGCACCGACGAACGTCGGTGAGCAAGTTCGACTTCACCCCGGGCCGCGCCGAGGGATTGATGGGTGAGCTCCGTTAGCGGGCGAGACATGCGACGGGCGAGCAGGACCACGACCCCCGCACCCACCACCCCGGCCACGACTGCGATGGTGAGAAAGGAGACACGCAGCGACGCCAGGTCGGCTTCGAGGGTGCGAGTTGGCACGGATACCCTGGTTATGACCCCATCTTGGGGGGGAAGCGCCAGATAGAACTGCTCGAACCCGCTGGACACGCTGACCCGGCGACTCACCCCAACCTCCCCCCTCCTCGCGGCGAGTATCTCGGTACGAGTTCCGTGATTCTCCATCGTCCCCGGATCGGCGTGCGAGTCGGCGAGGACCTCGCCCTCCAAATCGACGAGCGTGATCCGCAGCCCGGTGGCCCGGAACACCGATTCGGCCCAGACCTGAAGGTCTGAGTCGGCAGCGGAGAGATCGTCGGCAGCCAGTCTGGCCGCGGTCTCCAGGCGGCGCTCCACCCCCTCTTCGATGACCTGGCGCACCGTCCGCTCCGCGAACACGGCCACCAGGCCCATGAGGACGAGGTAGGCCAATGCGTAGAAGACCAGAAGTCGGGTGGCCAGTGTGGTGCCGGCCCCCGAACGGTCACTCATCCACGAACTTATAGCCCAGTCCTCTCATCGTGATTATGTGCTCGGGATTGGAGGAGTCCTCTTCCAGCTTCTCACGGAGACGCTTGATGTGGACATCGAGGGTCTTGGTGTCACCGAAGTAGGAGGGACCCCAAACCTCGTCGATCAGCGTGTGTCGAGCCGAGAGCCTGTTCTTCCGTCTCATCAAGGACTCGAGCAGATCGAACTCCTTGGGCCGCAAGTCCACCTCTTCTCCGTTGCGACGCACAACGTGGGCGTCGACATCGAGCTCGACGCGCCCTCCCCTCAGCACCTCGTTCGCCCCGGCAAGGGCCCCCGTCTTGGAGACCCGGCGCAGATGCGCCCTCACTCTGGCGATCAACTCGCGCATGGAGAAGGGTTTGGTCATGTAGTCGTCGGCGCCCAGCTCGAGACCGGAGACCTTGTCCGCCTCGGAATCCTTGGCAGTGAGCACGATGATCGGCACGTCCGAGGTCGCCCTGATCTGGCGGCACACGTCGAGCCCCGACATCTCGGGAAGCATGAGATCGAGGAGGACGAGATCGGGACGGGAGGAGCGGGCCGCCTCCAACCCCCTCAGCCCGGTGCCGGCCGTGAGTACCTCGAAGCCTTCCGCCTCCAGGGCGTAGCGAATCGAGTCGGCGAGGCCCTCCTCGTCCTCGACGACGAGGACGAGTTGCGGCCTGGGGTCAGCCGGCGTCTGCATCGCCGGGCGGCGCGACCAAGTGATCGAAGCCGCTCCTGACCCCTGTGATCAGGTAGGCGGTCTGCTCGGCGAAATCGACCGATTGATCGCCCACCCGCTCCAGGGCCCGGGACACCAGGATCATCTTGGCCGCCCACTCCAAGAGCTCCGGGTTGTCGGCAACCACCATCATCTCCCTGTACATGTTGGCGTTGAGCCGGTCCACCGGCTCGTCCATGGCGGGGAGGAGACGGGCCTGGTCGAGGTCGTGGCGCACCCACGCCTCGCTGGCAGTGCGAATCATCGGACGCACCAGGTCGCCCATCTCCCGCACCTGCTCGCAGATGCGCTCAACCCGGGGTAGGTCCTTGTTGAACTGGGTGATCTTGGCGATGTTGACGCACTGATCGCCCATGCGCTCGAAAGTGGTGCTGAGCTGGATTAACACCGCCATCTTGCGCAGGTCGGATCCCATGGGCTGGAACCTGGCCATCAGGCTGGTCCAACGCTCGTGGACCTCCAGGTAGGCGGCGTCTATCTCGTCGTCGAGCTCGACGACCTGCTGGGCTAGATCGAGATCGCCCTCGATCACCGCCTCGACCGCCATCTCCACCATCTGCTCCGCTTGGTCGACCATGCCGAGGACCTTGTTCTCCAGGTCGTCCAGCTCCTGGTGGAAATGGGCCATGGAGTCGCGGGGAGCGGTCATCCGAATCGCCCCGTGATGTAGTCCTCGGTGGCCTTTTCGTTCGGAGAGGTGAAGATGGCGTCGGTCGAGTTGAACTCAACCAGATAGCCGGTCCGCTGGCCGGTCTCGTCCAGGCTCACGTTGAAGAAGGCGGTGCGGTCGCTGACCCGTGCCGCCTGCTGCATGTTGTGGGTCACGATGATTATGGAATACTCGTCCTTGAGGTCGAACATCAGCTCCTCGATGCGCAGGGTGGCGATGGGGTCGAGCGCCGAGCAGGGCTCGTCCATCAGCAACACGTCGGGGCTGGTGGCGATGGCCCGGGCGATGCAGAGCCGCTGCTGCTGGCCACCGGAGAGCGCCAGGCCCGACTCCCCCAGCTTGTCCTTCACCTCGTCCCAGAGGGCAGCCTTGCGGAGACTCTCCTCGACCAGATCGTCTATGTCCCCCTTGTACCTTGCGATGCGAGGGCCGAAGGCGATGTTGTCGTAGATCGACTTCGGGAACGGGTTGGGCTTCTGGA
>CAZAHX010000286.1:0-2967 GCA_964485005.1 uncultured Acidimicrobiaceae bacterium
CGTCGGGACGCAAGATCGAGGACGAGGGCGAGGCCCATCTCGAGATCGTGAAGCTCCTCGAGCAGAAGAAGGTCATCTAGTGGCCGACGTCTGGGTCTTCATCGAAGAAAGCGGCGGGGCCCCATCCTCGCTCGGCCTGGAGCTGTTGACCAAGGCCCGCGACCTCGGGGAACCCGTCGTCTTCTATCTGGGCAGCGGGTCGGATGAGGCATTCGCGAAACTGGGTGAGCACGGGGCCAAGCAGGTGATACAAGCCGACGCCGGCGACCGCCTCCCGTCGGGGCCGGTCGCCGCCGCTCTCGCAAAACGGCTCGAGCCCTCCTCGATCCTCCTCCTCGGACAGGCGTACACCGACCGAGACATAGCGGGCCGCCTCGCCTCCCGGCTCGGGGTGGGGATCCTCTCCAACGCCTCGGACGTTCGCTTCAGCGACGGCACCGTCGAGACCGACCACGAGATCTTCGGGGGTAACCAGATCGCCACCGCCGCAGCCTCGGAGGGCCCCCACGTCGCGATGATCCGGCCCAAGTCCTTTCCGGCCGAGCCGTCGGACGGCGCTTCTCCCGAAGTCGAGAAGATCGAGCTGCCAGATGTCGGGCGCTCGGAAGCGAAAGTCACCGAGTCCCACGTCGAGGAGCGAGAGGGCCCGCAGCTGGGCGATGCCGCCGTGGTCGTGTCAGGTGGCCGCGGGCTGGGCTCCCCGGACGCCTATGGGGAACTGGTCGAGAAGCTGGCCAAGCAGCTGCGGGCCGCCACCGGCGCCACCCGCGCCATCGTCGACGCGGGCTGGGTCCCCTACGCCAAGCAGGTGGGCCAGACCGGCAAGACGGTGAAGCCCGACGTCTACATCGCCTGTGGCATCTCGGGGGCCATGCAGCACCTGGTGGGGATGAAGGACGCCGGCACGATCATCGCCATCAACAAGGATCCGGACGCGCCCATCTTCTCGGTGGCCGACCTCGGTGTGGTCGGCGACGTGAACAAAGTGCTGCCCAAGCTGATCGAGGCCCTGGAGAGTCGTGGCTAACCCGTCCCACCGAGCCACTCGGCGCCAGTCATGGGCTCCTGATCTTGGAGACGGGGGAAGTAATGATCGAAGAAGACCTTGGCTACGAGGGCCTTGCGGCTGCGCACCCCCATCTTCTCGAAGATCGCCTTCAGGTGGTCCTGCACCGTGTAGGCGGATATGAAGAGGCGCTCTGCGATCTCAGACGTCGAAAGCCCCTGAAGGATATAGAAGGTCACTTCCCGCTCACGATCCGACAAGCCGTGCGCTTCGAGGAGCAGTGGTGCGATCTCCGGCGCTCGCGCCGGTTCGATGATTACCGCCGCGCCCTGATTCGCCCCGACCAGCACCGTCCCGTGAATCATCGCCCACCCACCTGTCCGGGTCGGCACCCGGTGGCGGATCGGGCCGTGGCCGCCGGTCCCTGTAGCCGCGAGACGGGCCTGCTCCGCCACTGCGTAGATCACCTCCGGTAGAACGGCGGAATCCGAGCTTCCCGGATCGATCAGCTCCTCGAGCCACGAGCTCGCGTTCGGGCTGAGCGACTCGACCTTCCCTTCGTCGTCGAGGAGGATCAGTCCCGGGGTCTGCTGGCCATCGTGAGCATCGACCTCGGCGAGAACAAGAGCGGTGCGTATCCCTTCCGCGATATGCCTGGACAGCCTCTGGATGAAGCGTTGCTCTTGGTCCTCGAACGGGGGTTGATCGGGAGTCCGGAACAGTGCGACGCCTCCCCAACAAGCGCCATCCGCCACGAATGCGGACCGCAGTTCTCCCTCCAGCCCGAACGGCCGGATGAGTTGCCGGTAGCGAGAGCTCCGCTCCGGAACGCCCTGGGTGCTCTCGGCCAGGATCCCCGCGACCGAGGAGCTGCGGGCCAGTGCGGCGAACTTGTTGAAGTCCTCTTCGCGGTACTCGTTGTTGGCCACGCCGAGATTGACCGCCCGGCGGCGGTCCTCATCCTCCGCGAGGTCTTCGTTGATGTGACCGGTGAGCAGTGAGGTGGAGGGGTCGATGGTGAAGAAGCAAGCCGCCCCCTCGTACTCGGTGACGCGGCGGAACTGCTCCTCCACGCCGCGAAGGAAGCTCATCAGGTCGAGCCCTCGGTGGGAGAGCCGCACGATCTCTCGGTGAGCACGCTCCCCCATATCCACCGGTGGCATCGGGGCAGGATAGGAAGTCGCGGAAAACAACGCTTTGCTCCTGCGTCCCCATTCAGGTAGGTGGCGGCCCGACTATCAGCGTCCCGTAGTTGGCGGCGACCTGGGCCATCTCGTCCGGATCCGGCATCTCGTCGGGAAGACCGGGCACCACCCTCTCCTGGGCCGGCTCTCCGATCGCCCGAAAGAGGCTCTCATGACCTGTTCCCCTGGTGAACAGCAGCAGCAGGGTCCCATCCGACTCGAAGCGGAAAGCATGTTCGGTCCCCGGCGGAGCGAAGATGAACGAGCCCGGTTGGGCCATGACCTCGTCCTCACCCAAGAAGAGAGTGATCGCCCCATCCGCTACGTAGAAGCCCTCGGTCTCCCGGTCGTGATAGTGGACCGGGATAGCCAGGCCGGCATTGGCCCTGACTTCGACCGCGGTGTAATCGCCACCCACCTGCGCGGCGAGCGCCTTGTAGGTGTAGAGGCCGCCCAGGATCCAGTGCGCTTCTCCATCTTCCCTCCCCGCCCAATACGGAGACTCGTTCACCGACACAACAACCTCCTCGTCTATCTGGACGAGGCGAAGGTATCTAGTGGGTCGACTCGATTCCATCCCAGAAATCTGGGATTAGCGACGACTCTTCCCGGCCTAGAGACCTTTGACCATCACGCCGAGCGCAAGCAGCACGGCGCCACCGGCGAGAAGCCAGAAGGCCAGGTCGGCGTAACCACCAACCAGACCGATCTGGGGGTCGCCGATGATCCCGGCGATGATGGCGATCGCGGAGATGGCAAAGGTCAGCTGCTTGGGCG
>CAZAHX010000287.1:0-2956 GCA_964485005.1 uncultured Acidimicrobiaceae bacterium
TAACTACCGGAGGTTTCGCCTACTCCCCGTGCCCTCGCCCAAACTCGGTGGCGGTTTCTGCGACATCGGCCGGGCCCGCCGGTTATTTTACGGAGGCGCCACATACCTGCTCTGAGGGAGGAAGCATGAGCGTCACCAGCCCCACCCGGGTCGATCTCAACTACGGCTTGGAGGACGTACCAAAACCGTTTCCCAGGGCGATGGGGCTAGGGCTCCAGCACGTCCTCACCATGTTCGGGGCCACCATCCTGGTGCCGTTGATTCTGGGACCCGCGATGGAAATGGACCGGGTGCAAATCGCCATCCTGATCAGCTCGGTCTTCATCTGCTCGGGCATCGCCACCTTCCTGCAACTGACCGTGGGCTCCCGGCTCCCCATCGTCCAAGGAGTCTCCTTCGCCTTCCTGGTCCCGTTCTTCGCCATCATTGCCGTCCACCCGGGCGCCGATGCGATGCGCTACATCGCCGGTCTGATCCTGGTCGGGGCGCTGGTGGAGGTGACGATCGGCTTCGGAGGGCTCTTCGGCCTGCTGCGCCGGTTCGTGACACCGATCACCATTGCCCCGGTCATCGCCCTGATCGGGCTCTCACTGTTCGGACCGGCCGCGGACACCTCGGCGGCACATTGGCCCCTGGCGCTACTGATGCTCACCCTGGTATTCGTCTACTCGCTGGTGATGGCGCCGAAGTACCGGTTCTTCTCCCTTTTCCCGGTCCTGCTCGCCATCATCACCTCGTACGTAGTGGCCCTGGTCCTCACCTTGGTCGGCGTATTCGAGGAGGGAACCGCTGCCGCCGTCAGCTTCGCCGGAATCGCCGACGCCGACTGGATCCGGGGTCTGACCATCGGAGAGGGCGGCATCCTCTTCCCGTGGGGCCTGCCGCTGTTCGACTGGACCCTGCTCATCGGCATCCTCGCCGCATACCTGGCCTCGATGATCGAATCGTTCGGCGACTACCACGCCGTCTCCCGCATCGCCACCGGGCGTGACCCTGATGCCGAGACGATCAACCGGGGGATCGGCTCCGAAGGGCTGGGATGCTTCGCCACCGGGCTCTTCGGCGGTTTCGCCTCCACCTCGTACTCGGAGAACATAGGGCTGGTCGGGCTCACCCGCGTGGCCAGCCGGTACGTGGTCCTGTTGGGAGCAGGGGCCCTCGTGGTCCTCGGGTTGATCGCCAAGTTCGGAGCGGTGGTGGCCACCATCCCGCTGCCAATCGTCGGAGGCGCCTACCTGGCCCTCTTCGGCCTCATCGCCGCCATCGGGTTGTCACTCCTGCGCCGGGCGGACATGGACTCGCAGCGCAACCTGCTCATAGTGGGCTTCGTGCTCTTCGCCGGGTTCGTGTTTCCCCACTTCTTCGGCACGGAGGCGGCGGCGGACTTCAGCCTCTTTGGCATCGACTGGCTCACCGACATCGTCCGATCGGTCGGATCGTCGGGGATTGCCACCGCTGCCGTGCTCGGGCTGTTTCTCGACAACGTCATTCCGGGCACACCGGAGGAGCGGGGCATGGTGGCCCAGTACGAGGAAGTGACGACCACCGCCGACGTCGAGCCCACCGGCTGAACGGCCCCCGCCCGTCACCCAGGCGTCCCACGACCCATCGAGCTGCTCCCCACTACTCTCCGTGATTTTTTATAGCGGAGCGTGATAACTGTGGTTAGACTCGGCCACCAGCGAAGGGAGGCCGTCCATGACGCAGAACCGCACCGGGGTGGTAGTAGGCAAGGACTTTCGTCCGCCCGAGGGTGAGAGCATCGAGGATTGGTGCTACCTCATCGTGGATCTGTCCGAGAACGAACGGGTGTCGGTCCGCATCGATCGCACTCAGATGGGCAAAGCCGGACTCGGCGACCTGGTCAGGTTCAGCACCCCGACCGGCCCCGACGTCCCCGTGCGGAGACTGGTGCGGATATGACGGCCCTCCACCGAATGACTCAGTGGATGCTGGGAGGAAGCCGGGCCCGCCCTGAATGCCTGCACAACGCCAACGTGACCGTGGTGTCCATTGGATGGGAGCGCGTGATATGCGAGGGCTGCGGCCATCTCAGCTTCCGTTACCTCGCCGAGCTCGACAGCACGGTGGACCGCTCACGCTTCGTCCGTGACGTCGACCGCCTGGCAGCTGTCTCCTAGGGCGCGACTCAGAGACCGAGCTCACCCGGGCAATGGTGTAGGTGGCGCCTCCCCGAAGACGTCGACGAGGTGCATCCTCCGCTTCAGGTGAAATTTAGGCATGATGTCGGCGTGACCAGCATCAGGGCAATCAAGGGGGACATCACGGAGATGGAGGTGGACGCCGTAGTCAATGCCGCCAATCGGGAGCTGATCCCAGGTGGCGGTGTCGACGGGGCCATCCATGCCGCCGGCGGCCCGTCGATCGCCCAGGCGACCCGGCAGATCCGCCGCGAACGGGGTGACCTGGAAACCGGCGATGCTGTGATCACAACCGCTGGGGAGCTGCCGGCTCGATATGTCATCCACACCGCTGGGCCGATCTGGCGTGAGATATCCGAGTACGAGGCGGTGCAGCTCCTCGCCGCGTGCTACCACAACAGTCTCGACGTCGCCTCGGCCAACAATTGCCGGAGCATCGCCTTCCCCAACATCTCCACCGGGGTCTACGGCTTCCCGCTCCGTCTCGCCGCGGAGACGGCCACAAGCGCCGTGGAAGCCTGGGTCGAATCCAACCCGGGGGGTGTCGAGGAGGTGGTCTTCGTCTGTTTCAACGAGGAGAACCAATCCCTCTACGAGGAGCTGTTGGGGTGATCGGCATTGGGTGGCGGGCCGGGATCTATGGAATTGCGTCTCACCCAACGCCGGAACCACCACCATTGGTCGTCAGGCTTCCCGACGCCGGGGATGGGTTTCCCGGCGCCGGGCAAGTCGTCGAACTCGCCCCTCTCCATCGCCTCCCGGATCACCCGGTTGACGTACGACTCCTGAGAACC
>CAZAHX010000288.1:0-2930 GCA_964485005.1 uncultured Acidimicrobiaceae bacterium
CATTTGCCTTCGGGCTCGGTGTCGGTGCTCACGCACTCGATGAGCTGCACGATCGCCCTCTCTCTACCGGCCTCTCGGAGCTCTCGCTGCGGGTGCTCGGCTGGGGCGGCCTGGCGGTCGGAGGAGCCGTGGCCGTGATCGCGGCTTTCGCCATCTCCCCGTTGGCTCTGGCCTGGGGGGCGGCCGGTATGGCGCTTGCCGCAGCCTATGCCTTGGAGCGGCCCCATTGGGTGCACTCGACCCTGGGCTTTGGCCTGGCCTGGGGCGCCTTCCCGGTGCTGGTCGGATACTGGGGACAGGTCGGGACGCCGTCCCTCGCCGCGCTGACGGTCGCGGCCGCGGCAACCGTGCTCAGCATGGTCCAGCGGACGCTCTCCACTCCCGCCCGCCACCTGCGACGGGAGACCGATGCGGCGAGCGCATCGATCGGAGAGGGGACCTGGGATGCCGCGGAGTTGCTGGAGACCTGGGAGCGCCCACTGCAGCTGCTCGTCCTCGCTCACGTGTTGTTGGCCATTGGGCTTCTCGCGAGGCACTTGAACTGACCCAATCGGGTGATCTCCTCTGTCGATGGGCCCAAGTTGAGTGCCAGATGAGGCTGCGTTGAGGATCCTCGACCATGATGCGCGGTAAGGAAAAGGGCGCGGTCGTATGAGGGTCGACAAGACCCTTTGGGGGGCCAGGACCAAGGAGACGCGATGAGGCCCAGACCGCTGTCCATATTGGCCGTAGCCCTGGCTACAGCTTCGGCGATGTTGTTCGTCACCAGCCCTGTTGTTGCCGAAGAGCCCCGAGAAGGCACTACCAAGGGGGACCCGGGGCAGATCGGCGCCCAGCTGGTGGGTGGGGATGTGCAGGACCTGACCGATGGTCTGACGCCCACCGATGTAGCCGAGACCTTGTTGGGTCCCGGTGTGACCATCGCGAGTGTCAGCTACACCGGCATAGATCAAGCTCTGGGAACCTTCAACGAAAGCGACGATCCCGCCGCCGTCGGAATCGCGAGTGGCGTCATCCTCAGCTCCGGGTTCGTCAAGGACGCAGAGGGGCCGAACGCGGCATCCAACACAACCAGGCCGAACGGCACCCCTGGCGATGCCGATCTCACCGCTCTCTCCGGGTTCCCGACACTCGACGCCTCGGTCCTCAGCTTCGACTTCGAGGTGCCGGAGTTCGCCGAGCGTATCTCCATGAGATACGTGTTCGGATCCGAGGAGTACAACGAGTACATCGGCACACAGTTCAACGACGTCTTCGCGTTCTTCGTCAACGGTGAGAACTGCGCCACGGTTGAGGGCTCCCCGGTGAGCATCAACACGATCAACAACGGTTCCGACCCCAACATAAACGGTGCCACGATCGCCGCGACCAACCCGGGGTTCTATGTCAACAACGACCCATTCGACCCCGACGGCACCGGCGCGACACTGCCGGCCGCCCCGCACAACACCGAGATGGACGGCTTCACGGTTGTCCTGACCTGTGAGGCGGAGGTGTCCGACACTTCAACGAATACGATGAAGATCGCGATCGCCGATGCCAGCGACCGCAACCTGGACTCCTGGGTGCTTCTCGAGGCGGCCAGCCTGACCATCGTCCCCCTGGACGTGACCAAGCACTGGTCCCAGACCGATGTCTGCTTCCTGGAGGGCGGCGAGCCGGAGGAGGAGTGCCCCGATGGGACGAGCCTGGGCACGCCCCTGGATGTGGACGCGGATGGCGATTCTCAGATCGAGGCCGTGGTCAACAAAAAGGGAGTGGTGACTTCCTATAACCCCGGCCAGGTCTACGCCGTCTCCACCGTTCGGGTTCTGGGTGACGTGGCGAGCCTGACGATCTCCGAGATCTACCAGAACTGCACGACAGATACCGGCCTCCTGGCACTCAACCCCGCCCCGGGTCGAGGGGGTGGTTCCGTGGTGGTGGTCGTGCTCAACGAGGACGGCGATCCTGTCCAGATATTGGACGCCAAATCGCCCGAGGTGACTGCGGGCGCGGATGAGTCGACCGTTGTGCTCGGGCCCCTGGATGCCGGCACCACCGTGCTGGTCTATGTCAAGTTCGGCCCGGGCCTGAAGGGAGAGCCTTTCCCCGGTGACATCAGCTGCACGAACGTGAACTCCGCGCAGGCCTTTGATGAGGAAGGCGCCGAGTTCGGAGAGGAGATCAGCGATACCGCGGTGCTCGAGCTGACCGAGAAGAGCTGACACCCGCTGATCACGAGAAAGGGGCGCCCCGGCGCCCCTTTCTCGCTCGCCTCGAACTTCCCCGGGTTGGTGCGTCTGGCGGCGGTTGCGCGGAGGGGCTGTCTCGAGATGGCCCCGGCAGGCACATGTTGCAGGCGGAGACAGTCTTCAGCTCAGATTCGGGTTTCTCGAAGATGCTCGACCCAACCGAGGTCCGGCTTCTGGAGGACGATCGCCTCTTCGAGATCTTGCAGCGCCGGCCCGGGGGCGATTCCCAGTTCCTCCCCCAGCAACCGTCTGAGGTCCCGGAAGGCGCGCAGAGCCTCCCCCTGGCGCCCCGATCGGTAGAGGGCCACCATCAGGTGACCCCAAAGCCGCTCCCGGAAGGGTTGCTCATCTGTCAGACCGGTGAGCCCCTCGATCACCTCGGCGTTGTGACCCAGGGTCAGCTCCGCCTCGAAGAGATCCTCGAGGGTCCCGAATCGGAGCTCCTCGAGGTGGGAAATCTGGAGTCGGGCGAAGGGGAGATCGGCGAGCTCGGGGAGTGGTGATCCGCGCCACAACGCCAGGGCTCGACGAAAGAGGCGGGCCGCTTTCTCCGGATCGGTGTTGCGTAGCGCCCGCCGCCCTTTCCGGACCCAGGCTTCGAACTGCCACGCATCGATCTGTTCCTCCTCCACAGCCAGGAGGTATCCCGGTCGACGAGTCACCACCGCGTCGTCTCCAAGCGCTTTCCGCAGCCGG